>NZ_JBHTJQ010000011.1:0-142279 GCF_042676105.1 Winogradskyella aquimaris
GGGGCTCACCTCTTACCATTCCGAACAGAGAAGTTAAGCCCGTTTGCGCCGATGGTACTGCATCTGTGGAAGAGTAGGTCGCCGCCTTTTTTGAAAACCCTTACCTAAACAGGTAGGGGTTTTTTGTTTTTCGGAGTAGATTGTACTCTAAGTTCTAAAGTAAATCTCTTTATTTCTTTTTTTTAAAGATACTATTAAGGATGGTATTTAAACCAATAAAAAGCATTGCTATGGCAGCAATGCAGATAATAATTGATATGATTAATAACGGGATATAAAGTGGTTTATCATCGTTATAAAATGTGAAATGAAGTAATGAAGGTCCTAAAAACATTAATAAAAGACAAATTCCCATACGCTTTATTCCCTTCATCAATAGTTGTTTATCTGCTCTATTATTTTCGTCCATTTAAAATACTTTTTCTTACACTTTTGTATTTATCAAGTAAATTTGAAGCCTCTTCTTCCGTTATATTTAATTCAGTCATAATCATTTTGATTCCACGGTCAACCAGCTTGTTATTACTGAGCTGCATATCTACCATTTTGTTATCCTTAACGCGTCCTAATTGAATCATAGTGGTTGTAGTAATCATGTTCAATACTAGCTTTTGGGCTGTACCAGCCTTCATTCTTGAACTTCCTGTAAGAAATTCAGGACCAACAACAATTTCTATCGGAAATTTTGCTTCTTTACTAATAGGGCTATTTTTATTACATACAATACAGCCTGTAATGATTCCTGCTTCATTACATTTCTTAAGCGTGCCAATGACATAAGGTGTAGTGCCTGATGCTGCTATTCCGACAACTATATCGTTACTGGAAATATTGTAGTTTTGAAGATCTAGCCATCCTTGTGTAGTTGAATCTTCAGCATTTTCAATAGCCTTTCTAATGGCATTATCACCACCAGCAATTAAACCAATCACTAAATCATGAGAAACGCCAAAAGTTGGTGGACATTCTGAAGCATCTAAAATTCCAAGTCTTCCACTTGTTCCTGCACCGATATAAAATAAGCGACCACCTTTTTTTAATTTTTCAACAACCACCTCAATTAAAGCTTGAATTTGAGGTATCGCCTTTTCTACAGCAAACGGTACCGTTTTATCCTCTTTATTTATGTTGATAATAATCTCATTAATAGACATCTTTTCAAGATGATTGTAATGAGATTCTTTCTCTGTCGTTTTTTCGAAATCCATTGTATAAAAATAATGAATTTCATGTGTATTTTTATTCTACGGTATATATAAGTTCATCTACTTCCGATAGTCTAAAGTAACCAAATGGGAAGTTGTTAGGATTTGTTGTGTTAATACAGTTTCCCCTAACTGTAGCTGGTTGAGTTTCAAATGGACCGCCTGACTCTTCACTTCCTTGTTGCAGCAAAATAAACATAAAATCATAGAATTGTTCTGAAATACCATAATTCCTTATTGTTACGACATCTCCAGATTCTAAATCTTCTTCCGTGTAAAAGCCAAATATTTGGTTGCCATCTGTAAATCTGTCTTCATAAACTTCTAGTGTGGGTGTTACCGCAATATCACTTATAAATTCAAAGAAATAGTAATTTTCTTCATTGGCTGGATCTGTATAAAAAGCTTTAAGCTCTATATCCTCACCAGAAAATCCACCTTCATTATTCTGTTCAACAAAATCTATAGAAACAACAGGTTTGAGTGTTTCTGTAGCGGTATAAGTTTCGCCATTATATAAAATTGTCAATGTGTAAGTTTCGTCAATGACAGGAATAAAGGAATCGTTTCTGTAAATTCCAGTATCTGCTTCTTCGATAAAGCTAAATGTATTATTGTCAGAATCCGATATGGTTACAATTGCATTATTAGCAGGTGGCACAGTATCGTTAAAAAATGGTGCAGTTAAGCTTAGTCTTATACTTTGTTGGTTGCCAGGAGTATTTTTTAGCCAGTTGATTGATGCATCTATGACCAACCTTGGTTCTGAAGTGTTAAGATCTACATCGATAACATCTTCGCAATTTGTTAAAGTGAAGAACAGTATCAATAAAATGGCAATTCTTTTCATGATGTTAGAAGTTAAAGTTGTAAGAAATGGATGGAACTATACCAAATATAGCTAGTCTAACGGCTTCATTAGTACCTGTTATTCTATTTTCCCTGAATGTAATATTTGCAGCATTTCTTCGATTGTACACATTATAAATACCAAATACCCATTCACCCTTGAATTTCTTTTCACTATCTGGATTTGGATTGTAATTAACAGAAACGTCCAGACGATTATACGATGGTAATCTGCTTGAGTTTCTAGATTCATAACTCGGAATGACTATACCATTATATTCGTATTGGCCGTTTGGAAACGTAGCTGGTAATCCAGTTTGAAAGAGAAAGTTTGAGCTAAATTTCCACTTTTTATTTAAGTCGTAGCTTGCTGTTAAGGAAATATCATGTGTCTTATCAAAAGGGGTATTGTACCATTCACCATTATTTATTCCCGTTTCTAGGGTTGTTCTTCCTGGTGTTCTTTGCTCAGATTTAGATAATGTGTATGCTAGCCATCCTTTTAATTTCCCTTCATTTTTTCTAAATAATACTTCCATACCGTAGGCTCTAGCTTCACCATTAAGAATAACCTGTTCAATAGCATTGTTAGCAATTAGATCTGCTCCGTCTATATAATCTATTCTATTCTGGATAGTTTTATAGAAGGTTTCAATTTCTAAAGAGAAAATATTATTCTTAAAAGTTCTAAAATAACCTATTGCAACTTGGTCTAGTAATTGAGGTTTAATGAACTTTCCACTTGGTGTCCATACATCTAAGGGAGTAGGAGAGCTAGTATTTGATAAAAGGTGTAAATACTGACTCATTCTATTATAGCTAGCTTTAACAGACGAAACATCATTGAGTTGATAAGCTATTGCTGCGCGTGGTTCAATATTTGAAAAGGATTCTATCACTGAGCTTCTACTAAAGCTTTCCGTTCCTATAGGTTCAGCTTTTTCGTAAACTCCAAGTTGTTGGTTAAAAATAACTGGATTGTTATCTTCATAAACGTTCAATTGGTCTTGACCCAGTCGATGGAATGTACTAAATCGAGCACCATAGCTCACACTAAGCTTATTACTTAATTTGTGTTCTGCATCTAAATAAATAGCATTTTCAAAAGCATATTTGTCTGTTAGCTTAAATGAGTTAATACCAGAATCTGGAGTATTTGGATTGATCTCACCTGGATTAAATTTATAATAAATACTATTTAAACCATATTCTAATTTAAAATTGTTGTTGATGTAATGTTTTAAATCGTATTTCACGTTGAAGTTTCTAATTCCAGATTCCCATTCGAAACCGACAAAATTTAAATCTAAACCATAATAGTAATCAGAGTATATGAGAGAGAGATTTGAAAACAACTTCTCTGAAAATAGATGATTCCACCTGAAATTTAGAACCGTATTACCGTATGTGTTTTCAAAACTGTCTTGGATGTTAAAGACGTCTCGGCCAAAGTAACCCGAAAGAAAAACACTATTTCTTTCATTTAACCTATAGCTTAATTTTGTGTTTAAGTCATAGAAGTAGGCTATGTTACCAATATCAAATAAGGGTAAGAATAAATGCGCGTAACTGCTTCTACCACCAAACAAAAAAGATCCTTTATCTTTTTTTATAGGCCCTTCAGCTAAAAGTCTACTAGAGATTAGTCCTATACCACCATTCATATGAAAATCACTACTATTGCCTTCTTTTTGATATATATCCAATACCGAAGATACACGTCCACCGTATTTTGCTGGAATACCTCCTTTATATAGTTTGATGTCTTT
Organism: Winogradskyella aquimaris; assembly: GCF_042676105.1. Lineage (NCBI taxonomy): Bacteria > Pseudomonadati > Bacteroidota > Flavobacteriia > Flavobacteriales > Flavobacteriaceae > Winogradskyella > Winogradskyella aquimaris. Next base: position 3,824 of record NZ_JBHTJQ010000011.1, read on the forward strand.
AATGGCATCTGGGTTGAAAACTGAGAAAAAACCGAATAAATGAGACGAATTAAAGATGGTCGCTTCGTCCAAAAGAATGAGATTCTGATCTGCAGCACCTCCTCGAACATTAAAACCAGAAGATCCCTCACCGGCATTAGTAACACCTGGTAGAAGGGTAATGGATTTAATAACATCTACTTCACCTAATACCACAGGCATTTGCTTTATTGTTTTAATGGATAAAGCATTAACGCTCATTTGAGGTTTTCTAATATTTAGTTTTTCTACATTTTCTGTAATAATAACTTCGTCTAAACTTTCAGCAGATTCCTCAAGTTGAAAGTTTTTGGTAGTATTCTTATTTAGATTTATAGTTTCTAAAATGGTTTTAAACCCTAGATAACTGACCTGAATTTCATAAGTTCCTTTAGGTAATGTAATAGAATAAAATCCGTATTCATTGGTCATAGTCCCTGTTTGCATATTTGGCACAAGTACATTAACACCAATTAGTGTTTCATTACTTTCATTGTCTGTAATGGTCCCGCTTAATGTAAATTTATCTTGAGCGAAAATGATGGTTGGGCAAATTAGAAGACTAAGTAAGGCTAATCTATATATCGAAGCCATAGACGATTAAAAAGGTGTTTGATTAAAAAAAGTGGTTTAATTGTCTTGCAAATTTACGGATATAAAAAAGGCTTCATTTTCTAATGAAGCCCTTTTAACAAAAGTTTAATTTATTATAGAATTGAGTGTTTTGCTTGGTCGCATGGCATTACTTGTGAGGTTTTCATCAGGGAAATAATACCCATCAATATTAACTGGACTTCCTTGGCAATCTATAAGCTCCGCTGATATAGCACCTTCATTATAAGACAACTCCTTATAAACCTTAGTGAACTCGTCTTTTAAGTCTTGATCCTTGTTTTGATTAGCGAGAGCTTCAGCCCAGTATAAGGCCAAATAAAAATGACTACCTCTGTTATCTATTTCATTTACCTTACGAGAAGGTCCTTTTTTGTTTTCCAACAATTTCTCAGTAGCAACATCTAAGGCTTCACCTAAAATATGAGCCTTAACATTATCATTGACTTCTGCAAAATGATCTAATGATACAGCTAAAGCTAAGAATTCGCCTAAAGAGTCCCACCTTAAATGGTTTTCTTCAACAAACTGTTGAACATGTTTTGGTGCTGAACCTCCTGCACCAGTTTCAAATAACCCGCCACCATTCATTAATGGCACAATTGAAAGCATTTTTGCACTGGTTCCTAATTCTAAAATTGGGAATAAATCAGTAAGGTAGTCGCGTAATACATTTCCTGTTACGGATATGGTGTCCTTTCCATCTTTAATTCGCTCTAATGTAAAATTAGTTGCCTTTACAGGATCAAGAATCCTAATATCTAAACCTTCTGTATCGTGATTAGGAAGATACTTATTTACTTTTTTGATTAATTCAGCATCATGAGCTCTGTTTTCATTTAACCAGAATACAGCAGGAGTTTGAGAGGCTCTTGCGCGAGTTACAGCCAATTTAATCCAGTCTTGTATAGGAGCGTCTTTAACCTGACACATTCTCCAGATATCTCCAGTCTCAACATTATGACTTGTTAAAACGGTTCCGTTAGCATCAATAACCTCTACCTTTCCGTTAGATGAAATTTCAAAAGTCTTATCATGAGAGCCATACTCCTCTGCTTTTTGGGCCATAAGACCTACATTTGGTACAGTACCCATAGTTGCAGGATCAAACGCTCCATGTTTTTTACAAAAGTCTATAGTTGCGATATACACTCCTGCATAACTACTATCAGGAATAATGGCTTTAGTATCTTGTTGCTTTCCGTCTTTGTTCCACATTTGTCCAGAAGTACGTATCATTGCAGGCATTGAAGCATCAATAATCACATCACTTGGTACATGTAAGTTGGTAATACCCTTATCTGAATTTACCATTGCCAAATCAGGACCTTCATTAAAAGCAGCATCTATGTCTACTTGAATCTCTCTACGTTTAGCCTCTGGAAGCTTTTCAAGGTTTTCTAATAAGTTACCAAATCCATTATTTACATCTACACCAATGTCTTTTAAGGTATCAGCATGCTTTTCAAAAACAGGCTTGAAATAAGTTCTTACAGCATGACCAAAAATGATAGGGTCGGAAACCTTCATCATGGTAGCTTTCATGTGCAGAGACATCAATACGTTTTGAGCTTTTGCATCTTTAATTTCCCTTTCTAAGAAGGCTAATAAGGCTTTTTTGCTCATTACTGTAGCATCGATGATTTCGCCTGCAAGTAGCCCTATGTTTTCCTTTAAAACTGTAGTTTTACCAGATGTATCGGTATGCACAATTTTTACAGTGGTTGCAGCGGGCGTGGTATATGATTTTTCATTATGAGCAAAATCACCTTCACTCATAGTAGAAACATGTGTTTTGGAGTCTGCTGACCATGCTCCCATGCTATGTGGATTCTTTTTGGCATAATTTTTAACTGCCTTTGGTGCACGTCTGTCTGAATTTCCTTCTCTTAAGACTGGGTTAACAGCACTACCTTTAACTTTATCGTACCGAGCCTTAATTTCTTTTTCTGTGTCATTTTTAGGTTCGTCTGGATAGTCAGGAAGTTTATAGCCTTTGGCTTGAAGCTCTTCAATGGCATCTTTTAACTGAGGAATCGATGCGCTAATATTAGGTAATTTTATAATGTTGGCTTCTGGTTTTTTAGCGAGTTCACCTAATTCGGTTAAAGCATCATTAACGCGTTGTTCTTCGGTTAAAAAGTCTGGAAACACAGCTAATATTCTTGCTGCCAGAGAGATGTCTTTTATCTCTAATGTAATACCCGAAGATTTGGTAAATGATTGAACAATTGGTAAAAAAGAACGTGTTGCCAAAGCCGGAGCTTCGTCTGTTTTTGTATAAACAATCTTTGCTGTTTTGCTCATAGGTTAATATATATAAAGTGAATTTGCTTAGGCTTATTTTTAAGCTGTGCAAATATACAAAATAGATATAGTTTTGGCGTTGTGAGATTAACAGTAATTAAATCAGAATTTTATGAATTATTGGGTAATTTATCGTTGAGTACTTTTGACAACGTCATATATGTGTTAAGTGGAAATAAGTATTAATATGTGTTGTTAGGGCATCGCTATCAACAATATCCATAAAATAAATAAGAGGTAGACTAAATTTGGATGATTTTTGGCTAAAAAGCAAAAAGCCATATCACTACAGTAAACTGTGCTGACATGGCTTCCTTTTTGAAACAGTACTTACGTGACCTATTTAGTTTTCACTAACTCAGCTGTTCGGCTTTCGCCATCATCTTTTTCGGTTCAAGTGTTTCCATTTCAATGAAACGCTTAATAGCTTCCAAAATGTATTGGCCTGATATAAAACGTTTCATAAGATTTGTTTTTCTTGATGTTTTCTTACTTGTAATTCATTTTCATGACTTATAACGTACAAAAACATTGCTCATCATTTTCGCAATCACTTTCGATCCTGCTACTTTTTCAAAGCTTTCCACTCATTTCTTATAATCTGCAAGCATTTTATAAAACCTAAGCTTCATGGCCAACTTTGCAGCACTTGCCTACACAAGCCGCTCATCAACCTCAAAAAACAATCTTATTATTTTAAAGAACGTTACTTTAATACAATTAACATAAATTCAAAATTTCTTTCAAAACCAAACACTGTTTGTTATTAATCGCTTAGCTAAAGTAGATTTATATTGCGAAAAAGCAAATTTTTTAACGATTTAGATATGCACAATTTATAAACCGCACTTATTAACAAAAGTTAATAACAAAAAAGCCTTCAGAATTGAAGGCTTTTTTATACATTATTTACGCTAGATTATTTTCTAACTTCTTTTATTCTTGCTTTCTTACCAGTAAGACCTCTAAAGTAGAAGATACGTGCTCTTCTTACCTTACCACGCTTATTAACTTCAATTTTCTGTAAAGCTGGTAAATTAATTGGGAAGATACGTTCTACACCAACAGTACCTGACATTTTTCTGATCGTAAACGTTTCAGAACTTCCGCTTCCTTTGCGTTGCAACACAACACCTTTGAAAAACTGTGTACGGGTTTTACTTCCTTCCTTGATCTCATAGTACACGGTGATCGTATCACCAGCGCTAAATTGTGGTATGTCTTTTTTTGTTACAAATTCGTCTTGTACAAATTTTACTAAAGAATCCATGTTTTATCTTTTATAATGATTGCTCTAAACCAACATTCACGATTTTCGCCAGAGGTTAATCTAAAGTGGCTGCAAAGATAATTAAAAAGTTAAAAGTAAAAAGTAGAAAGTGAAAAGTTTTTTTCTTGATGTTTAACCGTTCAGTTTTCTAATTGTAAGCTATTTGCCATTAGTCATTAAGAAGATCTGGTCGTCTTTCTTTAGTACGTTGGTAAGCCTGTTCTTCTCGCCACTTTTCAATTTCCCCAAAATTACCACTAAACAATACTTCAGGTACCTTCATACCTTTATAGTCCCTTGGTCTTGTGTAGATTGGTGGTGCCAATAAATTATCTTGAAAAGAATCGGTTAAGGCAGATGTTTCATTTCCTAAAACACCAGGTATAAGCCTGATTACAGCATCACATAAGACCGCTGCACCCAGCTCGCCACCAGACAATACATAATCACCAATTGAGATTTCCCGAGTGATAAAAGTATCTCTGACGCGTTGATCAACACCTTTATAATGGCCGCAAAGAATAATAATATTCTCTTTTAAAGATATTTGGTTAGCAATACTCTGGTTTAGACGTTCACCATCAGGCGTCATATAAATAATTTCGTCATAGTTACGCTGAGCTTGCAACCCAGAAATACATTTATCTATAGGTTCTATCATCATAACCATACCCGCTCCACCACCAAATTGGTAATCATCTACAGATTTATAGTTGTCTGTAGTGTAATCTCTAAGGTTATGAAAATGAACTTCTACTAGATTTGCTTCTATGGCACGTTTAAGTATTGAAGCTTCAAACGGACTTTTTAATAATTCTGGTAGAACGGTTATGATATCTATGCGCATGGTCTTTATTAATAGATTACAAAGATAGATTTAATTAAATTAGTTAAAATACTGAAGATTGATACTTTATTGAACAATTCCTTTCATTTGATGTTTTATGGACTTTAGTTATAATAGATTAATTATTGATTTCACATCTCAAATTAATATATGCTAGTCTGTGATGTTCACTATGCGCAAAAGCTTTAATTAGGACTTTAGATATCATGTTATTATTTGTAAGTAAAAACTTCAGTATATTAAAATTATGTTCGCTATAGCGAAAATATTTAACACTTTATCAATATTTAGATAAATTTAAAGAAGAATAAAAACAACCTACTTATGAAAATTAGAACTACTTTTTTGGCAAGTCTTGCCTTGTTAACTTTTTTAGCATGTTCAAATGAACCGATTTCCGAAGATGATGTACTAACAAGAAATGACACCACGAACGAAAATATTGAAGATTCAATTAATGAAGGTAGCAATGTTGATAGTTCTAGCTCGGAAAATGATGATGCCCCTTGTGTAACAACTGCTTTAGTCGCTGGTCAGCACCATGTAGCTGGTACAGTTTCTATATCAATTGTAGATGGAAACTTAGTTGTTACCTACTTTACAACAGAAGAGTGGACTCTTGGTACAACACATTTGAGTATTGGTAATTGTAATGATGATTGGGTCCCATTGAATGGTGCAGGTAATCCACAAATTGGTCAATTTGAATTTACGGAACCTACTTCTACATCAGATAATGAAGTTGTTTATATCATTGCATTACCAGATGGTTTTGAAGGACAAGATTATTGTTTTTCTGCACATGCGGAGGTTGAAGGACCAACTGGTGGGGAAACTGCGTGGGCTGAAGGTGAACAATTTTCAGGAAATAGCTGGGCTATGTATGACGAATTTAATACTTCAGACTGTACCGATGGAGGTTCAAACGGAGGAGTCTTTTAAATGAAATGAACACAAAAGAAAAGACCATAATCTTAAAATTATGGTCTTTTCTTTTTAAATATAACTTTTAAGCCTTATTTTTATTAATCTCATCCTGAAGCTGACGTCTTACTTTTTGCTCGCGCTCTAAAGCATTACGTCTATGTTCTTCAAACTCGCTTTCTACTTCTTCTAGTTTGAGTTTGGCTTCTTTGGTAAGTGAATTACTATTTTTAAACTTATAAACAAAGAACAATAAAAACGCAGTAAGAGCAGCAATAATGGTCCACATGATAACATTATAATTGGTTTTACTGGTTTGCATACCCAATAATGCCATGTTGTTTTTTTCTTCGTTTGTTTGGTCTAGAGTTGTTTGCGTGTTGTTAAGTCTTTCCTTTAAACTTTCTATTTCTTTAACTTGATTAGCCACTGTAGCTTCAGAATCACCTAAGTTTTTATAGGTTGTTTTTAATGAATCTAATACATTGGCTTTTAACTTTAATAACCAGGCTTGTTTTACCGCTTCATAGGGTTGACCGTTAGTACCTTTAAAGTTTCCGGATTTTCTAAAAACATATTCAAACTGGCTATCTATTGTACCACTGTCTAGTGAAAGCTGTTCTTCAGTTTCATCTTGCTGAGCATGTAATGATAGTGTTTGTAGGTTTAAGCTAACTATAAGAATTGCAGCGACTTTAGTCAAGGACTTCATCTTAAAATAATTTTGGTTGACTTCGAATTAATTAGGTGCCAAGATAATGATTTTATATGCATATGTTTCACAAATAATAAAACAAATGCACTATCATTTTTACTCAACAGTTCATATACGCTTTACTTTTTAGTTTGGATGTTGGTTAAACAAAAAAATCTTGCCATTTGGCAAGATTTTTCCTTTCCTTTTCAATTTATTCTAATAGTAAGTATACCGTCTTACCTTTGAAATATATTTTGCTAATCTTATGACTTGATGGCTATAGCCGTACTCATTGTCATACCAGATATATAAGATGGCATTTTTACCGTCTCCTCTTACAATGGTTGCTTTACTATCATAAATTGATGGCGCTGAGCTTCCCACAATATCACTAGATACAAGCTCGTCGCTCATTTCGTATTTGATTTGTTCAACTAAATCACCTTCTAGCGCATATTTTTTCATTATACTGTTGATACTATCTACGGTGGCCTTTTTACCCAACTCTAAATTTAAAATAGCCAAAGATCCATTAGGAACTGGCACTCTGATCGCATTAGAGGTAAGCTTGCCTTCCAAAGAGGGTAATGCTTTGCTTACAGCCTGACCAGCACCTGTCTCTGTAATTACCATGTTAAGGGCAGCGGCTCTACCACGTCTGTATTTTTTATGGAAATTGTCGACCAAGTTTTGGTCGTTAGTATAGGCATGAATCGTTTCTAAGTGACCAGATTTAACCCCAAAGGAATCTTCAATAGCTTTTAATACTGGTGTAATGGCATTGGTTGTACAAGAAGCGGCAGAGAATATTTTGACCTGATCAGGATTGTGCTCTAAGTGATTAACACCATGTACAATGTTTGGGACACCTTTTCCTGGCGCTGTTAAAAGAACTTTTTCTACGCCTTTCGCTTTTAGGTGCCTACCTAAAGCTTTTTCATCTCTAAAAGCTCCGGTATTATCTATAACTAAGGCGTTGTTAATGCCATATTTAGTATAGTCAATATCTTCTGGTGCATTTGCAGAAATGATGTTTACCGTAGTACCATTAACAATGAGGGCGCTATTTTTTACATCGACACTTACCATGCCCGAAAAGTCTCCGTGTACAGAATCGTTTCTTAATAAAGATGCGCGCTTTTCTAGTACGGTTTCGTTAATCTCTCCTCGTGTTACAATTGCTCTCAAACGTAATTGATTACCCTTGCCTGTGCGTGTCATCAACTCACGCGCAACCAATCTACCAATTCTACCAAAACCGTAAAGAATAACGTCTTTAGGTTCTAACTCTTTTGATTTCTTAGCTTCTTTTAATCTGGACGATACAAAAGCCGTAGCATTATCATACTTCTGATCTTCCATATGATATTCATAAGTCAATTTGCCAATATCTAATTTAGCAGGTGGCAAATTCAACTTTTTAATGGCTTGAGCAATTTCTACGGAATCAAAGATTGAAATTGGTTTTTGAACGAATTCACCTGCATATTCATGCAGATTTAAAATTTCGCTTACTTTTCTGTCAATTAATTGATTTCTAAATAAAACGAGCTCAATGGAATTGTCATACCATAGGTCGCTAACTGTTTTAATGAATTCAACCGTTGCTCTGCGACGGTCTGCTTGAAACGCTAACTCTTTTTCGTAAGTGTCGTTAAAACCCATTTTGTTTTAGTTTAGTGGTTTTTAAATTTGGCGCAAAAATACATATTTCAAACGTTTTCGTAACGCTTTTTACCGAAAATAAGAACCCTTCAAAGAATTACACTTTGAAGGGTGGGTTTTATCTGTTTTTAACGTTTTTTATCTAAAATCTATAGATGACCTTTTCTCCGTTTTTATTAATAATTTCAATGAGAAGTGGTTTGTTGTATCCTCTTGTTTTAATAGCGGTTTGTACATCATCAACAGAATAAAGCTTTTTTCCGTTAATCTTTGTAATAATACTTCCTTCTTCTACACCAGCGTTATACCAATCTGACTTGTAGTTGTCATTAAATTCAGAAATTTTCACACCATAATCTACATCAAATTCTTTCAATTCTTGTTTTGAAGCATTCTTAACGTAGCCAATGGGTTGTAAGATTGTAGTAGACGGCCTTAGTAGCGTCACAGGTACTATTTCCTCACTGCCATTTCTTATAAGAGTAACATTAACCACATCGTTTGGGCTCTTTGTTTTTAGATAACCTGATAAATCCGAAAACTTGTTAATTTCAACATTGTCAATTTTCTTTATGATGTCACCTGATTTAATTCCGGCTTTTTCAGCACCAGTATCTTCTGTAACGTCACTAACATAGAATCCTTCAGTGATATCCGTACCAAGTTGTTCTGCTGCTTTACTATTTAGTGCACCACCAACAACGCCAAGTATACCATTTTGCACATTGCCATACTCCATAATATCGTTTACAATTTTGCGAGCAATATTGCTTGGCACGGCAAATGAATAGCCAATGTAAGAGCCATCACGGGATGAGATGGCGGTATTAATACCAATTAAGTCACCATTAGTATTGACTAATGCACCACCAGAATTTCCTGGATTAACAGCGGCATCAGTCTGTATAAATGATTGTGTGTTTTGACCGCTTAAGTCTCTGGATTTAGCACTTATAATCCCAGCGGTCACCGTTGAATTCAGATTGAACGGATTACCGACAGCTAATACCCATTCACCAACCTTAGCACTGTCAGAATCCCCAAAGGCTAAAAAGGGCAGATCCTCTTCAGCATCTATTTTTATAAGCGCAATATCAGTAGCTTCGTCAGTACCCACTAATTCTGCCATATATGTTTTATTGTTGTTTAGGGTAATGCTAATTTCATTAGCGTTCTGAATAACATGATTATTCGTAACAATATAACCAGTGGGTGAAATAATCACGCCACTACCTGTACCTACCTGTGCTCGAGGTTGCGATCTCCCAAAGAAATAATCACTCATAGTCAAAGGAGCTGAAACTATCGCAGTGTTTTTAACGTGCACAACAGCATCTATCGATTTTTCTGCGGCCTCTACAAAATCAGGTGTAAACGTCGTTGTATTATTTGTGTTCGTAGGAACATATACTGGTAAGTCAGAAACCTGTTCTACGGCCAATTGTTGGGGTTCATTTTCTTCAATAAAAAGTTTGTAACCGCCTAGGGTTAACAGACCACCTAATGCCGAAACTCCGATTAATGTTAGAATCTTCTTCATAATTGTTAGGATTTAAGTTTACTTTTTAAACGATTAAATTTAGATATATATTGAGTGTTACATTTCATTTTAACGACTATTTAACGTCAACTTTAACTGCCTTTTAACATCGCTCAATACGGTCTAATATTCTTATATTTGTCCGACCATTATGAGAATGACATTTTATAAATATCAAGGTACAGGAAACGACTTTATTATTGTCGATAACCGTTTGTCACAAATTGACAAAAATAATACCAAACGTATTGCGGAATTATGTGACCGACGTTTTGGCATTGGTGCAGATGGTTTTATTTTGCTAGAAAATGACACATCTTCAGATTTTAAGATGGTGTATTACAATGCAGATGGCAATGAAAGTACAATGTGTGGCAACGGAGGACGTTGCATTGTAGCCTTTGCAAAATTTTTGGGCCTCATAGCAACAAAGACTGAATTTTTGGCTATCGATGGTCTGCACAATGCCAGTATTGAAGGAGATGTCGTACATCTTCAAATGCAAAATGTGAGTAGTATTGAAGTTTATGATAAACACTTATACTTAGATACGGGTTCACCACATCATATTGAAGTAGTTGATGATTTAGAAACTTTAGATGTTAAAACCATTGGTGCTCAAATAAGATATGGAAAGCCCTACAATGAAAACGGGAGCAATGTTAACTTTGTTAAGCAATTGTCATATAATTGGTTTGCTGTAAGAACCTATGAACGTGGAGTGGAGGACGAAACCCTATCATGTGGCACCGGTGTTACAGCCGTGGCTCTAGCTATGCATAACATAAGTAAGACATCACAAAATGAAGTCGTACTCCAAACCCAAGGAGGTGAGCTTAAAGTGAGATTTAAGGAAAATACAAATGGGTATGAAGACATCTGGCTCATTGGACCAGCGGTACAAGTTTATAAAGGTGAAATAGAATGGTAAATTTAAAAGGGCAACATATCTATTTGCGTGCTTTAGAGCCAGAAGACTTAGAATTTATTTATGGTATTGAGAATGATACAGCTCTTTGGTCGTTGAGTGATACACTAACACCGTATTCAAGATTTAACTTAAGGCAATATCTCGAAAACGCACAACAAGATATTTTCGAAGCCAAACAGTTGCGATTGGCTATTTGCATCATGGATGACACCACCATTGGTTTGATTGATGTGTTTGATTTTGATGTTAAAAACAAACGAGCCGGTATTGGTATTTTAATCAAAGATGAAGCAAAAAGATCTAAAGGCTATGGAAAAGAAGCATTGGAATTGCTGGTGAGTTACTGTTTTAAAACCCTTCATTTGCACCAGGTATATGCTAACATTTCAGAGTCCAACTTAGCCAGTTTAAAATTGTTTGAAAGTAATGGATTTAAAAAAATTGGATTAAAAGCCGATTGGAGATTTGATGGACAACAATTTTCAAATGAGTTTATGTTACAACTTATTAATGAGTAATATATGTATATAAAAAAAATACTTTGGGGAGTTTCCCTTTTAGGGTTAGTGATTTTTGGTGCTATTGCCTATTATATATACAGTGCCGTGTTTCAGCCAAACACAAAATTTGAAACTGAAACTGCTTATATCTATGTACCTACTGGTGCTAATTATCTTCAGGTAAGACAACAGTTGGATACCTTATTGAAGGATATGACTGCTTTTGACGCTCTTGCAAGGCAAAAAAAATATACCTCAAATATAACGGCAGGTCGGTTTGCTATTTCAAAAGGAATGAATAATAATGAGATTATTAATTCCATTCGAAGTAGAAACCTGCCACTAAAAATCGCATTTAACAATCAACATAGCCTAGAGGATTTAGCCGGGAGGATTAGCTCGCAAATTGAAGCTGATAGCTTGTCTTTGATAAAAGCAATGACAGACAAGACATTTTTAGATGAAAATGGATTTACGGAGGCTACAGCGCTTGGGATGTATTTACCTAATAGTTATGAGTTTTATTGGAATACTTCAGCTGAAGGTTTTAGGGATAAAATGCTTACTGAATACAAGCGCTTTTGGAATGAAATCAGACTTGAAAAGGCTAAACAATTAAATTTATCACCAGATGAGGTCATGACTTTGGCTTCTATTGTGCATGAAGAATCAAAACAAGCAGATGAGCAACCAAGAGTGGCTGGAGTTTATCTTAACAGGCTTAGATTGGGTATGCCTTTGCAAGCAGATCCAACTTTAAAGTTTGCGGCGTATCAATTACCAGAATACCAAAACACAGTAATACGTCGTATTTTAAATATTCATAAGGAAATTGATTCACCTTATAATACTTATAAAAATGCTGGATTACCACCAGGACTTATCGCCATGCCAGATTTATCGGCAGTAAAGGCTGTTTTGAATCCTGAAAAACACAGTTACCTTTATTTTGCTGCAGATGCTAAGCGCTTGGGCTATCACAAATTTGCCAAAACTTTGGCACAGCATAATATTAATGCCAGAGAATATCAAAGGTACTTGTCTTCACAAGGTATTAATCGCTAAGACTTGAGATTTTCTCTGCTGCATATTACTCTACTATTTTGTATTACAGGTTCTGTTGTTGCACAATCCAAGATCAATCAGTTTTTAAAACCTAGTGACTCTTTAAATACATCAAGAAGAAATGCTGTTGTAATTACCGAAGCCTCATTGGCAACGACTGCACTTATAGGATTGGACCAGTTGTGGTATGCAGACTATCCGCGTTCAAAATTCAAGACTATAAATGATAGTGGCGAATGGCTACAAATGGACAAGGTAGGACATGTATTTACGTCATATCAATTAGGTCGATTAAGTTCTAATACCTTTAGTTGGGCAGGTGTTAATAGAAAGCAGCGGCTAATTTACAGTACTACGATAGGTTTGGGATTTTTAACTGCCGTTGAGGTTATGGATGGTTTTTCAGCAGAATGGGGCTTTTCTTGGTCAGACATGGCTGCCAATACGTTGGGTTCTGGACTATTTATTGGCCAGGAGTTAATATGGGAAGAACAACGCATACTTTTGAAATATTCGTTTCATCAATCTCGTTTTGCTGAGCAGCGACCTGATAAATTGGGGAATGGATTGGCAGAAGAGTTGTTAAAAGATTACAATGGGCAAACGTATTGGCTAAGTGCTAATTTGAACTCGTTTTTAAAAACAGAATTTTTGCCAGACTGGTTAAATCTTGCTTTCGGATATGGTGCAGAGGGTATGTTAACGGGTGAACCTAACGACCCACAATTCCCAAATCAAAATAGAACAAGGCAATATTACCTCAGCCTCGATATGGATTTAAGTAAAATAAAAACAAAATCTCACCTTTTGAAAACTATTTTTGACGTTTTAAACGTAATTAAGGTGCCTTTTCCAACATTAGAACTCAATAGTAAAGGTCGTTTAAAGATGCATTATATCTACTATTAACAACTTTTAATAAACCTTAACGAACTGATTTTCAATATTTAAATAAATTTCGTATATTTGCACGCGAATTTGATAAGACTTTTTGGGGAAAAGATTATCACATTTAAAATTAGCTGTTATGATTAAAAATAGCGTTAAGAATTATGTATTGCCATTTTCAATTTGTTTAACAATTGCATTGGCACTTTACCCAAACTCCTCTTTGAATGCAGAAATGTATTCTACGGATGGTTTAGATTTAAATTATAATATTAAGTCTGATTTAGCCATGGTAGGGGACAACGACAATTCTATTTCTACAACCTTCACACCGCATTTAGGTAAATCTTTTGAAGGATTCAAGGAAGCTTTGGCTTTCAAGGAGTCTAGAGGAGATTATTTCACGGTAAATACATTAGGGTATTTAGGGAAATACCAGTTTGGTGCCGAAACTTTAAAATTGTTGGGTATCTATAACACCAATCAATTCTTAAATAATCCAGAGCTTCAGGAAAAGGCCTTTATTGCTAATGCCTCACGTAACAAATGGGTTTTACGAAAGGACATTAAGCGCTTTGACGGTAAATATATTGGAGGAGTATTAATTACTGAATCTGGTATTTTAGCTGCAGCGCATTTGGCTGGTCCAGGCACGGTTAAGAAGTTTTTACGCAGTTACGGAGATTATAACTTTTCTGATGCTTATGGTTCTACAGTAAAGCATTACATGAAAAAGTTTTCTGGCTACGATACGTCCATAATCAAGCCAAATAAGAAAGCTAAGGCTGTCATCTAGTCTTTTTGTATAATAAAGATAGCAGGTCTTTTGTGAAGATCTTCCTTGTTGTTTTTCCACTCTTTTGCTGGTGATGTTTTGATAAACTCGCTGGGAAGGGTTAAGTCACACGCTACACATAATCTGGTCTCTGGATGCAATACCTTAACTAAATCCTCTAACATCTTCATGTTTCTGTAGGGTGTTTCAATGAAAATTTGAGCTTGATTATGCTCTGATGATAATTTTTCAAGACTTTTTATTTTAGCTTTTCGGTCCACTTTATCAATGGGTAAATATCCATTAAAACAAAAGCTTTGGCCGTTCATTCCTGAAGCCATAAGCGCTAAAATTATAGAAGATGGTCCTACTAAGGGAATAACCCTTATATTCATAGCGTGTGCTAAACTTACAATATCTGAGCCGGGATCTGCTACGGCAGGGCAGCCAGCCTCTGAGAGTAAGCCCATAGAAAAACCTTCTAAACATGGGTTTAGAAATGTGTTTCGTTCGGCTACTGTAGTATACTTGTTTAGAACACTTAATTTTAATGAAGGCTGTGATTTGCTTGTGGATATACGCTTTATAAAACGACGTGCTGTTTTTTCATTCTCAACTATATAATAATCAATTTCCTCAATTATTTTTTTAATGGAAATAGGCAGGACCTCAAGAGGTGGGTTGTCCCCTAATCTTGTAGGAATTAAATAGAGATGACCTTTATCACTGCTCATTAGTTTACAACAAATTTTTGAATAACACTTTTACCGTCTTCAGAATCAATTTTCAAAAAATAAAAACCGCTATTTAGATCAGAAATATTAATAGTAGACAACGTGTCATCAGTAGCGGTTGGAATCGATTTCATTAGTTGTCCTCTTACATTATAAATAGTAATAACTGATGAGTTAGTCAAAAGATTCCCGGAAAAATTCACGTTTAAAATCGTATTTGCGGGATTTGGATATATTGATATCGTATTTTCATTATTTTCATCCAAGCTAAGAAGTGCATCTGTAATTTTAAAAATGTTACCACCAAGACTCGATGCGTAGAGTTCTCCATTAATGTCTTCACCAAAAGCTACCCAATTACCAGAGAAACTTTCGAAGGTTGAGGTCCAGCTGCCATTTTCAAATTTTAAATAGCCAATTTCTTGAGTGCAAACATCACCAAAAAAGTAGGACCCTATCAAACTAGGGAAGTTAGTACCTCTGTAAACGTAACCACCTGTAATGGAACATCTTCCACCAGAATGCGTATATTCAGACACTGGAAAGGTGAGTGTGCTACTATTTGGACAACCACTGGTATTATATGTTAGGCTACCTTCATAACACCTCCAGCCATAATTTAGTCCGGCATCTGTCGATGGAACTAGATTAATTTCCTCTCTTGCATTTTGTCCTACATCTGCAATCCATAAATCATCGGTCAATGCGTCAAAAGAGAATTTCCAAGGGTTGCGTAAACCATAGGCCCAAATTTCATCTCTAGCGGCAGCGTTACCAATAAAAGGGTTATCCGCTGGTATTTCATAAGGATTTGAAGCCGTAGAATTATTGACATCGATTCTGAGTAATTTACCTAAAAGGCTATTCAGGTTTTGAGCATTGTTCTGAGGGTCTCCTCCAGAACCGCCGTCACCACTGGAAATATATAAATAACCATCTGGACCAAATTGAAGTTCTCCACCATTATGATTGCTGAAGGGTTGTGTATAGGTTAAAATGATTAATTCCGAATTAGGATCAGCTATCGTTGGATTCACTCCAATTCTAGAAAATCTTGAGATAACCGTATTACCTGAGTTATCAGTGTAGTTAACAAAAAAATAGCCATTAGTACTAAAATCTGGATGAAAAGCTAAACCCAATAACCCTTGTTCGTTACCTATACTTCTTACACGATCATCGATATCCAAAAAGTTAGTAGGTTCAACACTTCCGTCAGAATTTAAAATTTTAATTATACCATCTTGTTCTACAACAAACAACCTATCATCTGCTGCATGCTTAATATTAACCGGTCTATTAAATCCAGAGGCAAATAAATCCAATTCTAAGTCTTGGGCAAAAGACAAGATTATGGACATTGTGCATAGGATGGTTGTTAGTTTTTTCATAGCTCTTTTGGTACATTAATGTTTTTAAAGTACTATAAAATTAAGGAAATATCTTTTAGTGATTGAAGGGTTGTCTATAAAAGTTTAGCGGCGATTAGATCTGAAGTACTGTGTATAAGATCAAAAACATATTCAAAATCTGAGAAATCACCATAATAGGGATCTGGCACGTTCTTGTTGTTAATGTGCGGGTTTTCTTCTAAAAATAATTTTACTTTCCCAATATCATGACGGTTTCTGGCTAAACTAATAATGTTATTGTAGTTTGAAGAATCCATGGCATAGATATAATCGAAAGTATCAAAATCTACGATTTTAAATTGTCTGGCCGTTTGTTGACTAATGTCTATGCCATTTTGTTTTGCGATTTTAATAGAACGATGATCAGGTTGATGACCAATGTGGTAGGCCGCAGTTCCTGCTGAATCAATATAAAAGTCTAAACTATTGAGTTTGGACTCAAGTATGCCATGCGCTAACGGTGAACGGCAAATATTGCCAAGACACACCATTAATATACGGGTCATGCCTCAGTATTTTAAAGTGATAATTTCTTTGCTAGATCCTCAACGTATTTTCTGAATTGCTTGTCAGTCGAAGAAAGATTGTCTACCGTTTTACATGCATGTAATACAGTGGCATGGTCACGCTGACCAATTTGAGATCCAATACTTGCTAACGATGCTTTAGTGTATTTTTTTGCAAAGAACATCGCTAACTGACGAGCCTGTACGATGTGACGTTTACGCGTTTTGGATTGTAAGGTACTAACATCCATTTGAAAATAATCTGACACTACCTTTTGGATATAGTCTATAGAAACTTCGCGTTTCGTGTTTTTTACAAACTTATCTACAATATCTTTAGCTAAATTTAAAGTGATTTCTTTCTTATTGAAAGATGATTGGGCTATCAGGGATATTATAGCACCTTCAAGTTCTCTAACGTTCGTTTTAATATGTTTTGCGACATACTCTACAATATCGTCTGGCATTTCTACTCCATCTCTGTAGAGTTTGTTCTTTAAGATGGATACTCTGGTTTCAAAATCCGGAGTTTGTAATTCTGCTGAAAGTCCCCATTTAAAACGAGATAGCAAGCGCTGTTCAATATCTTGCATATCAACAGGAGCCTTATCACTCGTTAAAACCACTTGTTTACCATTTTGATGAAGGTGGTTAAAGATGTGAAAAAATACATCTTGGGTACCTGTCTTACCAGAAAGAAATTGCACATCGTCAATAATCAACACATCAATGATTTGATAGAAGTGTATAAAATCATTTCTATTGTTTTTCTTAACGGAGTCAATATATTGTTGGGTAAATTTTTCTGCAGAAATATAAAGTACCGTTTTTTCAGGATACTTATCCTTTATATCCACTCCAATGGCGTGTGCAAGATGTGTTTTACCTAAGCCGACACCTCCAAAAATTAATAATGGATTAAAGGAAGTTCCACCTGGTTTATTGGCTACTGCAATTCCAGCGTTTCTGGCCAATCTATTAGAATCACCTTCCAAGAAATTTTCGAATGTGTAACTTGGATTAAGTTGCGATTCTATTTTTACATTTCTAATCCCTGGTATTATAAAAGGATTTTTTAATTCAGGACTTTTGTTGTTGAACGGTACATCAACTTCCTGAGACTTAACGGCTGTTCTGTTGGCACTTGGGATTTTTTCCGTGAATGGTTGTTTGTTACCATAGGTGTTTTCCATTCTGATGACGTAAACCAATTTCGCGTCTTTTCCAAGTTCTTTGGTGAGTGCAACCTTAAGAATTTTTACGTAATGCTCTTCTAACCACTCATAAAAAAACTTGCTAGGTACCTGAATGCTCAAGGCATTACCTGAAAGTTTAACAGCTTGTATGGGTTCAAACCAGGTTTTATAGGCTTGTGGTTGTATATTATCTTTAATAAAATTGAGACAATTATTCCATACAGATTCCGCTGTTATCTCCATTAGTTAAATGTTAGTTTATATAGTTAGTTAGATTAGCAAAAAAAAAGAGAACTAGGATTCTCTCAGCGTTTTATAACACGACAAATATGTGAACAAAATTCTTAAAAAAAAAATCAATTCAAGTTGAATTTTAAGAATTTTTTTCTCATGTTTAAAATCATTTAAAACTACAAATTTTTTGTTAAACAAAAGCATTTATTTTGAATTATAACGAAACAAATATTCGCGTGCGATATGGGGAAACCGATCAAATGGGTGTAGTGTATCACGCTAATTATGCAGTGTATTTTGAGGTAGGAAGAACGGAGTGGTTGCGAGAGTTTGGGTTAAGCTATAGTGCTATGGAAGCAGAAGGCATCATGCTTCCAGTAATTTCATTAAATATAAACTACAAAAATTCAGCACGTTATGACGATGTGCTTAAAGTAAAAACTAAATTGAAAAAAATGCCTACGGCTTCAATAGAGTTTGATTATGAATTAAGCAATGATAAAGACGAATTATTGGCTACAGGGAATACGGTTTTGGCCTTTATCGATGTAAAACGAAATAGGCCTACGAGATGTCCAAAATATCTTTTAGACAAACTGCAAAATTATTCGTTATAATTCACTGATTTCGACACCGAAAAACTGACTGAAAAATTCAAAAACTTCATTTGCGTTACTTTTTCTGACAGATATTTCTAACAAACAGTCTAGCTCCAATAATTGCCTATCAATTTCTATTTGTTTTTCTTTTAAAATCCGCATCACTTTGCTCATGTTTTTATATTCAAATTTGAGTGTAAATTTTCGATTTATCGTATTCTCAATTATTTGAGAGGATTCTATTGCAAGTTGAGCTGAAGTTTTATAGGCATTAATCAATCCACTAACACCAAGTTTAGTACCTCCATAATATCTGACCACAATAACTAGGATATTGGTAAGATCAAAAGATTGAATTTGCCCATAAATAGGCATACCAGCGGAGTTGTTCGGTTCGCCATCGTCATTTGCTCTATAGATTAATATCTCTGTACCTAATTGATAAGCGTAACACCAATGTCTTGCAGAATGGTGCTCCTTTTTAACCTCATCTAGGTGGATTTTGATTTGGTCTTCGTTTTCAACAGGATAAACATAGCCAATAAACTTACTGTTTTTGTCTTTGAATAACTCGCCTATTGATGATTTAGAAATGGTCTTATATGTGTCTGTTTCACTCATATTTAATGCTAAACTACCATATTCTATTTAAAGTACTAATAAGGGACTGAGTTAATTTTAATAAAATACTCTTACTCAGACTATGTAAAGCATTTCTCAATTTATTTGATGGCTTTAAATGTCAAGTTGGGTCAACTCTTGGTTAAAAAAATTTACATTTTTGAGTTTCATTATTTATATTAGCGAAAAAAATTAAGCAATGAAAAATTTTACATTTTTAACTCTACTATTTTTATTATTTAATGTATCATTTAGTCAAGAGACCATTGGTCTTATTTACGATGATATTAATGAAGAAAAAGCAGACGGTTACACATTATTTAAGCCTACTTCTGATCAGAGAGTATTCTTGATTGACAATTGTGGTGAGGTAGTTAACGAATGGACCTTTTCAGGTAATAATGCTAGAAATGCCTATTTACTTGAAAATGGAAATCTTTTACAAAGTAGCGGTTTGCAAGCGGAAATCAGAGACTGGAATGATAATGTACTTTGGGGTATTACGTACCAAGATGTCTTTGGTTGGAGAATACATCACGACATAGAGCCTTTACCAAACGGGAATTTTTTAGTATTAGTAAGACAGAGTTTGACAGATACAGAAATGTTTGCACAAGGTATGGATACGTCTTACAATAATCCAACTTTTGTATTGGAACGAATCATAGAAATCGAACCCGTAGGAACTGACTCTGCAAATATTGTTTGGGAATGGAGGCTTATTGATCACATTGTTCAAGATTTTGATAACACAAAACCTAACTTTGGTGTAGTGGCAGACAACCCTCAGTTATACAATATCAATTATGACAACGGTAATGGTTCTAATCCAATACATGCCAATGCAATGGATTACAATGAAGATTTGGATCAAATAGCAGTCTCTGCGAGACACTTGAGTGAAGTATTTGTTATTGACCACAGTACAACAACAGCTGAGGCGGCAACAAGTTCAGGTGGATTGTATGGAAAAGGAGGTGATTTTTTATGGAGATGGGGAAATCCGGAAGCTTACGATCAAGGAACTGCGGCTGATAGAAAATTAGGAAGACAGCACGATATTAAATGGATTACAGCCGGACCTCATGCAGGAAAGATGTCTGTATTTAGCAATGATGGTTACGGAAGTGACATGGCAGCCTCGTCTGTACATATTATAGATCCTAACCATAACAATGGAGTATATACTTTGGACTCAGGGAAATTCTTGCCTACTACATATGATTGGTCATGGGATGGTATAATCATGTCTGAAGTTATGCATGCTGGTGCTCAGTGTGGTTTTCAAACTTTGCCAAATGGTAATGCTTTAATTAATGAGTCTGATATAGGTAGAATTACTGAAATAAATGGTAATGGTGATGTTATTTGGGTGTATAGAATTCCTGTTGGTGCTGGAGTCGAGTACACACAATTTTCTGAACCTGTAGGGAACGGATCATTTAGAGCTCACAGATATCCTTCTGATTATCCTGGGTTTGATGGGGTAACCTTTAATAATACCGGAAAAATTGAGGATGTTAATTCTTTAACGGATGACTGTGTTAACCGATTATCTATTGACGAGACTACCATTGCAGAATTCAAAGCTTACCCTAATCCTACCAGAGGCCAGGTGAATTTTGAAGTGAATCAACCAATCGAATTAATTGAAGTTTACACTATCACTGGTCAAAAAGTATTGAGCAATGCATCATCAGATAAAATCGATTTAACAAACCTTTCAAATGGTATGTATATGCTTAAATTGTACATAGGAAATACCAACGAGTATGTCAAGGTATTGAAGGACAATTAGTCTAAAATAGATTAAATTTAAAAAGCCATCATTACTCGGTACTATTGTAGTGATGGTTTTTTTATTTAAAGTATTACTAAAACAATTGAAATTAAGGCTAAGCCAATTCCAAGCCAATTTTTATATGATATCAGTTCTTTAAAGACCAACAAACCAATTAGGCATGTCATGGCTACAATAGCCACATTGTTTATAGTAAAGACTGAGGAAGTCTCAAAACCTTCCACTCTTAAGGCTTTTAATAAGAAATACATTGAAGAATAATTGACTAAACCTAATGCAATTCCGAAAGGAATGCTTTTGCGATTAAAACGTTGCTTAGTTTTAACTGATTTTAAACCCACTAATGCAAATCCAATAATACCCGCGCTTGCAAAAATAATAGATAAAAATAATGGCATATTGCCGTCTGGAGCAAAATGGTTGACGCTTGTTTCAATGATTCCTGACCCTAAGAATAGTACGATTGGCAGATAAATGGACCTGGTTAGCCTAACATTGCTTTTTGGTTTTATCGATGCCAATACCACAGCCGCTAAAGCAAGTATAATTCCTAATATTTTGTAAAATCCAACGCTTTCTTTGTAAATTATTATTCCGAATAAAACCGGTATAATCACACTCATCTTACTGGCCACGGAAGCTACAGATAAACCATTTTTTTGTGCGGTGAGTGCCATAACATTAAAAATGGCAATAAATAAAAAGCCCAAAGCAAGTGCCACATAAAACCATGGTTCGCTTATAAAATAGTTCAGCTGAATGGGTTTCTGGTATAACAATAAACCACATGTGCTCGCTGTTATATAATTGTAAACAATAGCTTGCAAAGTGTTTACATTGTGTTTATTAAAAAGTTTAAATAGCACAAAAATAGCGGTAGAGGACAGGACACTTAGTATTAAAAAAATCAAAAGTAGATGTTTTTAAGATTAAACAAATCGATGACATCTTCTCGAGTTTCATCTATATTCCACACCTTAATCCCTAAAGATTCGGCCATATCTGTATTTTCCTTGGTATCATCTACAAAAAAGCAGTGTTCTGGATTGAGATTATTGTTTTCCAAAACAAAATCAAAGACCTCCTGATTAGGCTTTCGCAGTTGAATTTCTTGCGACAAATAAAATGCATCAAAACAACCTTTGAATTCCTCATAAAAACTAATATTAGACTTTATGTAGTCTATATGCATATCATTAGTATTGCTTAGAAGTATGATTTTATAACGATTTTCCTGAGCTATTTTTTGAAGGAATTCCAATCGATATTTTGGAAAATCTCTAAGAATATAATTCCACGCTTTAACGATTTGTTGGTCTTCTAAGTATGGAAATTTTAATTTGTAAAATTCAATAAACTCTTCGGTTGTAATTTTACCAACTTCATACAGCATATTAGTGGTAATCATGTCCTTTTCAAAGGTCTCCATCTTAAACAAATTAAGTGCGTTTTGCATTGCACCTTGCTTGTCTAGATTGATAAAAACATCACCAAAATCAAAAATCAGTGTATCAATCATTCCTATAAATTTTCAGACAGTCATCATTTATATGTTGTTCAGAAACCAACCTGCCCTTGAACTTAGGGGCTTTTAAACCCTCTCTAAATTCAGTTTTACCAATAAACAGCCTCGCTTCGTCCCATAAATCTTCATCAATAAATGTTTGAAGCGTTTTTGCACCACCTTCAACAATAACAGAGTTTATATTGCCTTGATATAACTTACGGCATATTTGAGAAGCTAAGGGCTCATTAATGCTTAGTTCTTTATTGATAAGTTTAATGGTTTTTGCAGAAGTATCAAATATCCGATAATTGTCATTTAATTTATTGTTTAGATCCAAAACAATTCTTACAGGGTTTTGTCCTTCATAATCTCTAACCGTAAGACTCGGATTGTCATCTACAACGGTCTTGGTGCCAACTAAAATACTTTGTTCTTCAGCGCGCCATTTATGAACTAATTGCCTGGAGTAAATGTTCGTAATCCATACAGGTTTTCTATCATTTTTATGTAATGGTGCAATAAAGCCATCTTGGGATTGTGCCCATTTCAAAATAACATATGGTCGTTTTTTGTTATGAAAAGTAAAGAAACGTTTAAGGTGTGCTTTGCATTCCTTTTCTAAAACACCAACAATAACATTGCAACCATGCGCTTTTAGTTTAGCAATACCTTTACCAGCAACTTCGGGATTATCATCTACACAGCCAATAATTACATTTGGAATGCCGTGTTTTATGATTAAATCGCTACATGGAGGTGTTTTTCCGAAATGGCTGCATGGTTCTAATAATACGTAAATAGTACTGTACTTAAGTAGTGATTTGTCTTTTACGGCATTAATGGCATTTACCTCGGCATGTGGTCCTCCGTATTCACTAGTAAATCCTTCACCAATAATTTTGTTGTTATGTACAATTAAAGCACCTACCATTGGGTTTGGTCTTGTGGTACCCAATCCATTTTTAGCAATTTGCAGACAGCGTTTTATATAATATTCGTGGATTTGCAACTATAATTTAATTTTTACGTCTTGCGTTTTATCAATTTCATAAGTAGACGAATAGCCCAAAATCTTGTACTTGATATCACCTTTATACTGAATCTTTATTTTCTGCGAGAGCAGACTTCCAAGTAACCCACTTAGGTTGTCCTTATTTATAATACTATCTGTCGCAACAGATACAGTAAGTGGAATTTTAAACATGGCTTTGGAAGGGACATTAAATTCCTTTGAGCTAAACGTAGCGATTTCCCTATTGTTTATAAATACCTTTAAGGCATCTGTTTGCAGAATGCCACCAACGTCATTTGGATTAGAGAACTCAGCATTGGCACTTATCGTAATGTTCTTAATATTAGAGTCCAAGACCTCAATGTTATCAAGACCAATAAACTGAGGTTTTTCTCTAAACGTACAGTTAAAAACAAGTGAACAAATCACTAAAATCAGCAAGGTTCTTTTCATCCTAAAAAAGTAATTATAGCTATCTTCATACCCAAAAAAATTACCGTATATAAATTTTTAATAAGGTGGGTAAAGATACCATAGTTATTCGAGAAATTGAACAAAAGGACGACCCTAAAATCGCAAAGGCGATTCGTAGTGTTTTGATAGAAATGGGTGTGCCTAAAGTGGGTACAGCTTATGAAGATTTGTCTTTAGACTGCATGACAGAAACCTATAACAAGCCCAAAGCTAAATATTTTGTATTGGCAAGTGGTAGTGAGATTCTTGGTGGTGCTGGCATTGCTCCCCTAGAAAACTATAGTGGTAATGTTTGCGAATTGCAAAAAATGTATTTTATGCCAAGCATAAGAGGAAAAGGCTTTGGACTTAAGATGATGACAAGATGTTTGGATTTTGCAAAATCAGTTGGTTACCAACATTGCTATTTAGAAACGATGCCTTATATGGATGATGCCAGAAAATTATACAAAAAAGTAGGCTTTGAATTTATAGATAAACCTATGGGGGATACAGGGCATTATTCATGCACAGTTTGGATGCTAAAAACACTCTAAGATTGAAAGCAAAAGATTTAAAGAACATATTTCATGACCAATTAGACGCTTTATATGGCAAAGAAGAAGTGTCTAGCTTTTTTTATCTAAGCATAGAGCATCATCTTAATGTAGATAGAATTCAATTAATATTAGATCCTGAATTTAACTTGACTAAGCCTGAAACCAAAACCTTGCTAGAGGTGCTTGAAGCACTAAAGCAGCAAAGGCCAATTCAATATATACTAGGAGAAACCGAATTTTATGGATTGACTTTTAATGTGAATAAAAATGTTTTAATTCCTAGGCCAGAAACTGAAGAACTCGTTGATTGGATCATAAAATGCCATGCTGAGCACAGTCGAAACAACAAGAATGCGATAAAGATTTTAGATATAGGTACTGGTTCTGGTTGTATTGCTATTTCCCTGGCAAAGCACATGCCAGAAGCTAAGGTTTTTGCGGTTGATTTATCAGAATCTGCGTTAAAAATAGCCAAAGAGAATGCGGAAGAGAATAATGTCAATATTCAGTTTGTAAAAGGTGATGCACTGAAATTGGCAGATGAGGATTTCTTCCCTATAGTGAAAGATGTCTCGCAGAGACAGAATGGATTTTTTGATATCATTGTGTCCAATCCGCCTTATGTACGCCAACTCGAAAAGCAGGAAATAAAACCCAATGTATTAAATAACGAACCACATTTGGCTTTATTTGTGGAAAACGAAAATCCATTAATTTTTTACAAAGCTATTTCTGATTTTGCTGTTGATAATTTGAAGTCTAACGGTTCGCTTTATTTTGAAATTAACCAGTATCTTGGACAAGAAACAAAGCAACTTTTAGTTGATGCTGAATTTAAAGCTGTTGAATTGAGAAAGGACTTAAATGGAAATGATAGAATGCTA
The DNA here is from genome assembly GCF_042676105.1 of Winogradskyella aquimaris. NCBI lineage: Bacteria > Pseudomonadati > Bacteroidota > Flavobacteriia > Flavobacteriales > Flavobacteriaceae > Winogradskyella > Winogradskyella aquimaris. The sequence goes on from NZ_JBHTJQ010000011.1 coordinate 29,382, forward strand.
AAAGGAACTAAAAAGTAATATGAAAAGTATATCAGTTTTTTGTGGAAGTAGCACCGGAAATGATGACGAAATTATATCTACAGCTTATGCTTTAGGTAGAGAATTGGCTCAAAAAAATATAACCCTTGTTTATGGTGCTGCTAAGATTGGTATTATGGGAAAAGTGGCAGATGGTGTAATAGAAAACGGAGGTGAAACCGTGGGTGTTATTCCATCATTTCTTAAGACCAAAGAAATTGTTCATGCCGCACTGACGGAACTGATTACTACTGACAACATGCACGATAGGAAAATTATTATGTATGAAAAAAGTGATGGTTTCATCATTATTCCAGGTGGTTTCGGAACTATGGATGAATTTTTTGAAATTACAACTTGGGGACAATTAGGCTTACACACCAAACCTATTGGAATTTTAAATATCAACGGGTATTACAATGCGTTGATAGAACAATGTAAAATAATGGTAGAACGAGGCTTTTTAAAACAAGAAAATTTAGATGCTGTTGTTATAGATACAACCATTGAAGGACTTTTAGATAAAATGAATAATTACAAGCCATTGCCAGCACCAAAATGGTTAAATAAAGAAGGATTATAGAATGGATATTAAATCTAAGATTGAATCTTTAAGAGAAGAACTACGTCAACACAACTATAGTTACTACATACTCGATAATCCTACAATTAGTGATTACGAGTTTGATATGAAATTAAAAGAACTTCAGGCTTTAGAAGATGCCCATCCAGAATTCTATGATGCTAATTCACCAACAAAGCGTGTAGGTGGTACTATTACCAAAAACTTCAATACGGTTGTTCATGATTTTCGAATGTATTCTCTTGATAATTCGTATTCAAAAGAGGATTTGACGGATTGGGAAAAACGGATAAAAAAAATGATTGATGGAGATGTCCAGTATACTTGTGAACTCAAATATGATGGTGCCTCGATGAGCCTTACTTACGAAAACGGAAAACTCATTAGAGCGGTAACCAGAGGGGACGGTGTGCAAGGAGACGAGGTGACGGCCAATGTTAAAACCATAAATACCGTACCACTTCAACTGAAAGGTGATTATCCAGACCGGTTTGACATAAGAGGAGAAATTGTTTTGCCGATTGAAGGATTTTTGAAAATGAATGAAGAACGTATTGCAAACGAAGAAGAACCATATCGAAATCCTAGAAATACGGCATCAGGAAGTCTTAAGCTGCAAGATAGTTCCGAAGTGGCCAAGCGCCCTTTAGAATGTTTATTGTACAGCATAAAAGGAAATAACCTTGATATCTCAACGCAATTTGAAGGTTTAGAAAAAGCGAGGGCTTGGGGTTTTAAGGTGCCGAACGAAGCAAAATTGGTAAATTCTATAGATGAGGTTTTAGACTATGTGAATTACTGGGAAAAGAATAGGTTTAGTTTGCCATATGAAATAGATGGTGTAGTGGTTAAGGTGAATAGTTTGTTTCAGCAGGATGAGTTAGGTTATACAGCTAAGGCGCCACGTTGGGCCATGGCTTATAAGTTTAAAGCTGAACAGGTGTCTACAAGACTAAACCATATTACCTATCAAGTGGGTCGCACTGGTGCCATTACACCAGTTGCCAATTTAGAGCCCGTACTATTGGCGGGTACTATTGTAAAGCGTGCGTCTTTACATAATGCCGATCAGATCGAGAAGTTGGATATCAGGGAAGGTGATGAGGTGTTTGTTGAGAAAGGAGGAGAAATAATTCCTAAAATCATTTCAGTGGATTTTACAAAACGACCAGTGGATTCTAAACCAACGATCTACATAACACATTGCCCTGAGTGTCAGACAGAGCTTGTTAGGCCTGAAGGTGAAGCAAAGCATTATTGTCCTAACTACAATGGTTGTCCACCACAGATTATAGGTAGAATTCAGCATTATATTTCCAGAAAAGCAATGGACATTGAGGGGTTAGGTGGAGAAACAGTTGCGCTTTTGGTAAATGAAGGATTAATTTCAAACTATGCCGATTTATATGATTTAACCGTAGAACAAGTTATCCCATTAGAGCGTATGGCAGAAAAGAGTGCTGAGAATTTAGTAAAGGGGATAGAGGCTTCCAAGCAAATTCCATTTGAGCGTGTTTTGTTTGCCCTAGGAATTAGATATGTTGGTGAAACGGTTGCCAAAAAGTTGGCCAAGCACTATAAGTCAATAGATGCTTTAATGTTTGCGTCTGTTTTAGATTTGGTTACTGTAGATGAAATTGGAGAACGTATTGCAGAGAGTGTTGTGGAGTTCTTTTATTCAGAAGAAAATAAAATGATTATAGATCGATTAAAGAGGTATGGTGTGCAATTGGAAATCTCGGCAGAAAAATTAGCTAATCAAACAGATAAATTAAAAGGGCAAACCTTTGTGGTTTCTGGTGTGTTTGAAACTATATCTCGTAATGACCTTAAAAAACTCATTGAAGATAATGGTGGTAAGGTGTCGTCATCAATATCTTCAAAAACAAATTATGTTGTTGCAGGTGACAAAATGGGGCCAAGTAAACGCACAAAAGCAGAAAGTTTAAACATTAAAATTCTTACTGAACAAGAGTTTTTAGAACTTTTGAAATAAATTCCTACATAAAATCTGGTTTTTTATCGATAAAAAGTATTTTTTTATCGTTTAATTGTATATTTTTTATATATTCGCTTCGTTAATAAGGGATTAATTAATGTTAGTGAATAAAATCTTAAAGGTATTGCTTTTGCTTTTAGCTGGAGTCTTAATTGTACTTCAAGGTTTAGCGTTAGAGGCTGAAGGTACTGTTGTTGGCACAATAACGCTTATTCTGCTTGCACTTTTATATAAACGGGTTACCGAAGATAAATCGTTTTATTTTCAGGCATTTTTAGTTCTATTTACAATTGGGCATATATTTAGTTGTATAGGCTGGTATGGTCCAATGATTGAAGACGATGGTATTGATTACTATTATTATGGTGCCAACATTATGTATATAGCCTCTTATCTCATGTTCATTTTAAAAATTATTAAAGCGATTGATTTTAGGAGTGCTTACAAGGAGCTTGCCATACCGATCATCGTACTTTTAATTTTGGATGTTTTTTGTGTGGTTATTGTTTCGGATACAACTAAAACATCCCTATCTGCTTATGAATATGCTTTGGAATTTATTTATAATAGTGTAGTGATGTTGCTACTTTCTGTTGCGTTAATTGATTATTTATATAGAAATGATAAGAAGTCAATGTTGTTTTTAATCGGATCTATTTGCATAGTTTTTTCTGAGATTATCCAGCTGGCTTATTACTATATAATTGATGACAACTATCTAGGGTTTGTTTACTCATTCTTTTTGGTGGTAGCATTTATTTTCTTCTTTCTTAAGTCCCAAGTCGATTACACAGGGCCTCAACCTGTCTTCTTGGATGTAGATGATAATTGAGAGACTTAATTTTGTTTATACATGTAAAGAGTCAGTGAATACATAATTTTCAATGATGTTTTTATTCATCAAAAAGCATCAAACAATTATAGTTGTACCATCTGAATACAATGGTTTACCTTGTTCGAAATAGAAATCAATCTTACCAAGGTACAAACCATAAGCCCCAACTTGATTGACAAGGACGTTTTTACCTATACTGTTTTTTGATATTGTTGGTTTTGGCAAGAAGGTATGCGTATGACCACCAATAATTAAATCTATATCCTTTGTTGCTTTGGCTAGACTCAAGTCACATACCCGATCTGGATGCTTTTCGTAATAATAGCCAATATGCGATAAACAAATAACTAAATCACAAGCTTCATCCTCTTTCAAAATTCTAGACATATCCTGTGCAATTTCAATAGGATTGTTATAAACAGTTTCCTTGTACATTTTTTTATCCACTAAACCTTCAAGTTGAATCCCAAGGCCAAAAACACCAATTCTTACACCATCTTTTACAAGGACTTTATATGGCTTAACATGCGTATCCATTACAGTATTTGAAAAGTCATAGTTGGCTGAAACAAATTCAAATTTAGCGTGGGGTAATTGTGCATAGAGACCATCTATGCCATTATCAAAATCGTGGTTTCCAATGGTAGCTAAATCGTAATTGAGCATGCTCATTAATTTGAACTCTAGCTCTCCACCATAATAATTAAAATATGGTGTACCTTGAAAAATATCACCGGCATCAAGAAGAATGGTATTTGGGTTTTCTTTTCGAATATTTTCAACCAAGGTTGCTCGTCTTGCTACACCACCTTTGTTGGCATTTCTTTTATCGTTAGGCCCAAAAGGATCTATATGGCTATGGACATCGTTTGTATGTAGTATGGTAATATGCTTTCTTTTGGTATTGCATGATTGTAGGCTTAATGTACCTAAACCAAGTAATGCTGTAGCCGCTGTTGTTTGTTGTATAAAGTCCCTTCTTTTCATTATTCTGCTTTTAACTTGGTAAAACGATTATCAATTTTTGGACGAATGGTATCTACCTTTTTAAAGTGATCAATTAATACATTTCTTATTTTATAATCTAGTGTATATAAGCTATCATTAGGTTGAAAGAATGTCATACGATCACCACCATTATACAAATAATCATTGGTGGCTACATAATAGGTTTTGGTTTCGGATACAGGCTGGCCACTAATTAATGCCTTTTTGATATTAAAGTTTTCGTCTAAGGTTAATTCAATCTGATTTGAAACAGGATGAGCGCGTTTAGCTTTAGAGAGGTAATCTAACAATTTATTGATTTGTGTGCCATTTAAGGCAACAACTACTACCGAATTTTCAAATGGCATAACTTCATAAGCTGTTCTTGTTGTAATATTGCCTTCTGAAATAATAGCTCTAATACCACCGTGGTTAAGTAAAACAAAATCTATATTCTTACCCGTACGCTTATAAAATATAGGGTTACTTTCACTAAAAACGGCATCTGCCATAAAGTTACCAATAGCAGTATTCAATTCGCCATCAGTTTTAGAATAGGTTTCAGGAGCATAAGATATTATACTGTCTAAATTTTTATTCACATTATTTCTGTAAGGTGAAATGAAGTCCTCAATTTCTTTATTTGCAGTTATATTTTCGTTAATATCCAAGCGATTACCTTCAATTCTATTTGGTACATCCTTGCACGAATAAACTAGGTTCAAAAAAAGAATTATTAAAAGTGATTTTTTAATCATTGTTTTAGTTGAATAGTAATTAAAAAATGGTTGTGCTTTGTTAAATTTGCATTAAAGGCTAAAGATAAATGATTTTAAAGGCATTTAAGGAAAAATCAAATCAAAAATATGTAAACAAATTATTGTCGGCGCGCAAAGCTGTGGTGAACAATAATAAGGTTAAGGTTATTGCGGTTTTACTTAATGCAAATGAGTTTGAAGACTTTGAAGTTTTTAGAAATTATTTTAAGGAACTAAATTTAAATTCTCCAAAACATAAAATTGTCGCCTTTACAAATGATGATAAGTATGAGGGTAGTCAATGGGAAACCTATTTTACACCTAAACATTTTGGATGGAAAGGAAAAATCAATAATATAGACTTAAAAGCATTTATAGATGAGCCTTTTGATGTTTTGGTAAGTTATTACAAAAATGGAGTACAGGAGCTGGACTTAATTACGGCTGCATCAAAAGCCAATTTAAAAGTTGGCCTTAGTAGGAGAGATGAGCGGTTGTACGATTTAATCATAGATATAAATCCAAAAGACATACAAACATTTAAAACAGAGTTAAAGAAGTATTTAAATATTTTAAATAAATTATAATGACCAAATTTATAGGGACAGGTGTTGCTTTAATTACACCATTTAAGAAAGACTTGAGTATTGATTTTGAAGCTCTAAAGCGATTGGTAGAATACAATATAGATAACGGTACAGAGTACTTAGTTATTAGTGGAACTACAGGTGAGAGTGTTACGGTTACAGCAGATGAAAAGAAAGAGTTGATAAAGTTTATATCACAAGTAAACAAGGGTAGATTGCCGCTAGTATTGGGAATTGGTGGTAATAATACCATGTCTGTTATAAATGAAATAAAGACAACGGATTTATCTGAAATTGATGCGCTTTTGTCAGTTTCCCCGTATTACAGTAAACCAACACAAGAAGGTATCTATCAACATTTCAAAGCCATTGCCCAGATATCTCCAAAACCAATCATATTATACAACGTTCCAGGAAGAACATCGTCTAATATGCTGCCGGAAACAACTATAAGACTCGCTAAAGATTTTGAAAACATCATTGCGGTGAAAGAAGCGGGTAATAACGTTCACCAATATTTAGAATTGTTGAGGACCAAACCTGACGATTTCCTAGTGATATCTGGTGATGACGATTTAGCTTTAGGTATAGCTTTAGCAGGAGGTTCTGGAGTCATTTCGGTTATTGGCCAGGCCTTGCCAAAAGAATTTTCTGAGATGATTCGTTTAGGAATTGCTGGTAAAGCCAAAGAAGCCTACGAAATACACTTTGACTTAATGCCAATGACACGATTAATATTTTCCGAAAATAATCCTGCTGGTATAAAAGCGGTTTTAGAAGCGCTCAAAATTTCTGAGTCTTGTGTACGTTTACCGCTTGTTGAAGCTACTGATAAGCTAAAAATTGAGATAAAAAAGGCACTAAAAGATTTAGGTAAAAGTTAAACTTACCATAAATAAGGATTGGCGGACTTAAGCAGGTTTATTTTAGCATATAATTTTTGTTTTTAAAATCCGTTAATAATGCATACTTTTGCATCCTGTTTAAAATTTATGAAGCAAGCAACATACATACTTTTCGCAGCCATCCTATTGGTATCATGTAGTGATTTTCAGAAGGCCTTAAAATCTGAAGACATTGCTAAGAAATTTACAATGGCTGACGAGTTGTATGAGGTAGGAAAGTGGAGCAAATCTAAAAGATTGCTAGATCAAATTCTGCCAAAGTATAGAGGAAAGCCACAGGCAGAAAAGTTAACTTTCATGCATGCTAACTGTTCTTACGAAATGGGAGACTATTACATTGCAAGTTATCATTTCGATAAATTTACAGATGTCTATCCCCAAAGTGAAAAGGCTGAGGAAGCTGCATTTAAATCGGCAAAAGGGTATTATTTTAATTCACCGGTTTATTCAAAAGAACAGAAGGAGACTGTAGAGGCCATAGAAAAATTGCAGTTGTTTGTAAATACTTATCCTAAGTCAGAGTACCTACCTGAAGCTAATGCACTAGTTAAGGAGCTGGATTTTAAATTAGAGAAGAAGGCATTTGAAATTGCTAAGCAGTACGATTTGATAAGAGACTATAAAGCTTCCATTAAATCATTTAATAACTTTCTGTTAGAATTTCCTGGGTCGTCTTTAAGAGAAGATGCCTTGTTTTACAGGCTTGATGCGGCACACAATCTAGCAGTTTTGAGTATAGATGATTTAAAAGAAGAGCGAATCAATGATGCTCTTGGGTATTACAATGCGCTTTTAAGGGCATATCCAAACTCTAAATATTTGGAGGAAGCCAATACAAAGAAAGAAGAATTAGAAAAAGAATTGAGTACATTTACAAAAAGTTAATCATTATATGATGGATTTAAAAAAGACAGATGCTCCTGTTACAACAGTTACCTACAACAGAAATGAGGTGGATGCGCCAACGGATAACATCTATGAAGCTATTTCTGTAATAGCTAAACGCGCAGAGCAAATTAATACAGATATTAGACGTGAGTTGATTGATAAACTTGAAGAGTTTGCAACTTACAATGATAGTCTTGAAGAAATTTTTGAAAACAAGGAACAAATAGAAGTTTCTAAGTTTTATGAAAAACTACCTAAACCACACGCCTTAGCAGTAAAGGAATGGTTAGACGGTAAGATTTACCATAGAAATACTGAGGATCCTCAGCAATAATCCTTAGATGTCTATTCTAAGAGACAAAAACATTTTATTGGGCATTACCGCAGGTATTGCCGCATACAAGTCCGCCAGTTTGGTGAGACTATTCATTAAAGCAGGCGCTAACGTTAAAGTTGTTATGACGCCTGCTTCTAAAGACTTTATTACCCCTCTCACACTTTCAACATTATCAAAAAACCCTGTATATTCCTCATTTGTAGATGAAGACGATGACAATGCGGTTTGGAATAATCATGTAGAATTAGGTCTTTGGGCAGATTTTTTTGTCATTGCCCCAGCAACAGCTAATACGTTAGCAAAAATGGCCAATGGGGTTTGTGACAATATACTTCTGGCAACGTATCTTTCTGCTAAATGTCCGGTGTACTATGCTCCAGCCATGGATTTAGATATGTATAAACACCAGTCTACAAAAATGTCTTTTAACAAATTGGAATCTTATGGTAATGTTATGATTCCAGCTGGTACTGGTGAATTGGCGAGTGGTTTAATTGGTGAAGGTCGTATGGCCGAACCAGAAGATATTGTAGATTTTATTGAAAAAGATATTTTAAATCAGCTGCCATTACATGGGAAAAAGGTACTGGTTACGGCTGGCCCTACATACGAAGCTATAGATCCTGTGCGTTTTGTTGGTAATCATTCTAGTGGAAAAATGGGTTTTGAAATCGCTAAAGCTGCTGCTAATCTTGGAGCTAAGGTTATCTTAGTTTCAGGACCTACACATCAAACCATTACTCATAGCCAAGTTGTTTTAAAACCTGTAATGAGCGCACAAGAAATGTACAGTGAAGTGCATAAACATTTCGAATCTTCTGACATAGCTATTCTCTCAGCGGCTGTGGCCGACTACAGGCCAAAAAATGTTGATTCCAAAAAAATAAAAAAGAAGGATTCAACGTTTACTATAGAGTTAGAGAAAACCAAAGACATCTTAAAATCTTTAGGAGAAATAAAGAAACAACAGTTCCTCGTTGGTTTTGCATTAGAAACCAATAACGAGCTTGAACATGCAATGGAAAAGCTTAAATCAAAGAACCTGGACTTAATCGTTCTTAATTCCTTGCAAGATAAAGGTGCGGGATTTGGAGTGTCAACAAATAAAGTTACATTTATAACATCCTCTAACGATGTTATTAAAAACCAGTTAAAATCCAAAGCTGAAGTTGCTAAGGATTTACTGCAACAGATCTTAAAACAACGAAATGCGTAGAATAGTATTAGTATTGGCTTTTTTGTCTTCAACCTTTGCTTTTTCGCAAGAGTTGAATTGTACGGTGAGTGTCATTGCCCAACAAACAGGTAACGATAATAATGTTGTTTTTAGAACATTAGAAAAGCAACTCAACGAATTCATTAATAATACCAAATGGACGGATCAACCTTTTGGTGTAGAAGAGCGCATCAATTGTAGTATGGTTATTAATGTTTCAAACTACGAAAATGACAGTTTTAGCGCAACGCTACAGGTATCATCCTCAAGACCGATTTTTAATTCAACGTACAGTTCGCCAGTTTACAACTATAATGATAGAGACTTTAATTTCAAGTATTTAGAATTTCAGAATTTGGTCTTTAACCCACTTCAATTTGAATCTAACCTTGTATCTGTGATTTCTTTTCATGTTTTTATGATTCTGGGAATGGATGCAGATACCTTCACCCTAAACGGAGGCGACGAGTATTTTGCTCAAGCACAGACCATTGCCAACTACTCCCAACAGCTTAATGGACAAGGCTGGAAGCTCGAGGATGGGTTACAATCGCGTTTTGCTTTAATTGATAATTTATTGTCTCCTACCTTTAAGGAAATCAGGTCTACTATGTATACCTACCATAGAGAGGGTATGGACGTTATGGCTGAGGACACAAAAAAAGGTAAATCAACGGTTATAGACACGTTATCCGAATTGCAAAAAATTCATAGAAGACGCCCAAACTCATACCTCATGCGTGTATTTTTCGATGCAAAATCAGATGAATTAATGGATATACTTTCTGGAGGACCGAGTGTAAATATTACTGAGGCAGTTGATATTTTGAACAAAATTGCGCCAATGCACTCCCAGAAATGGCGTAAAATTAAGTTCTAATTATTCATTTATTTTTTTGATTTCTCATTCTTAACTTGATGCAGAATCAATACTTTTGTATATCATAATACTTAATTTGTGCTTACATCACTTTACATAAAAAACTATGCGCTAATTGATGAGCTCAATGTTCAGTTCAACAATGGATTAACCATTATTACTGGCGAAACTGGTGCTGGAAAATCTATTTTATTGGGTGGCTTATCGCTTGTTTTGGGGAAACGTGCAGATTTGAGTCAAGTAAAGAATAAGGACGAAAAATGTATCATTGAGGCAAGCTTTGACATCGCCAACTACGACTTGAAAAACCGTTTTTTGGATTTGGACTTAGATTATGATGTACAAACCATCATTCGGCGAGAAATATTGCCATCAGGGAAGTCTCGTGCCTTTGTAAATGATACTCCAGCAACATTGGATAGTTTGTCCTTGTTGAGTTCAAGCCTAATAGATATCCACTCTCAGCATCAAACGCAACAGCTTATTGAGAACGAATACCAATTTAAGGTTATTGATGCTTTAGCGGATAATAAAGTATTATTGAACGATTACAATACTCATCTTCAAGAATATAAAGGCAAGCAAAAGACATTAACAGCTTTAAAGGAAGACAAAGCTGAGATGATAAAGGAATATGACTATAATTTGTTTTTACTTAATGAATTAAGTGATGTAAAATTGGAATCCATCCGTCTGGAAGATTTAGAATCCCAATACGAGCAACTTAATAATGTTGAAATTATTGGTGAGAAGTTAGCTAATGCTAAAGCCATCCTTACTTTGGATGATCAAGGTGTCATAGATCAGTTAAATACACTAAAACAAGAACTTAATAAGATATCAAGTTTTGGTAAGGCCTATGAAGCTTTAGCTGAAAGAATCGCAAGTGTTCATATAGAGTTGGATGATGTTCTTTTAGAGTTAGATGATTTAGAAGAGGGACTTTCTAACGATCCTCAAGAATTAGAACATATTAGTGATCAACTTCAAATCATCAATAACCTTTTTCATAAGCATGCGGTGACGCAAATTGAAGATTTGATTAGCATAAAAAATGAGCTAGCATCTAAAGTGTCTAATACGGAGAATCTAGACGATACAATAAAAAAGACTGAGGAGGACTTATTGAAACTGGAGGGCAATCTGAATAAAATAGCATTAGATATAAGTAAAAAACGAAAAGCAGTTGTACCGACTTTAACCCAAAAGCTGGAAGGTATGCTGTCTGAATTGGGCATGCCAAACGCTAAGTTTAAATTCCAATTAACGGAATCAGATAGTTTCTTATCTAATGGAAAGGACAATTTACAGCTATTATTTATGGCTAATAAAGGGTCTAACTACAACGAATTAAAAAAATCGGCATCGGGTGGTGAATTGTCTAGAATTATGTTGGCTATAAAAGCGATATTATCCGAGTATATTCAGCTACCTTCCATTATGTTTGATGAAATTGACACAGGGGTTTCGGGTGAAATTTCAAATAAAATGGGAGATATTATGAAACAAATGAGTGGGAAAATGCAAGTCTTTACAATTACACATTTACCACAAATTGCTGCAAAAGGTAATTCTCATTTCAAAGTTTTTAAATCAGATAAGAACAATAGTACGCATACAGACTTGAAGCGTCTTGATGAAGAAGAACGCATTGTAGAAATTGCGCAGATGTTAGGTGGAGTGAATATTACGGAATCTGCAGTGGCGCATGCCAAACAATTATTGAATTAATACTATATTTACATATTAAAACTGACTAAATAATACACTATGTATAACTTACTTAAAGGAAAAAAGGGAATCATATTTGGAGCACTTGATGAAAATTCAATCGCTTGGAAAACAGCAGAACGTGTGCATGAAGAAGGTGGTGAATTTGTACTGACCAATGCACCAGTCGCTATGCGAATGGGACAAATTAATGCATTGGCAGAAAAAACGGGTTCACAAGTTATTCCAGCTGACGCAACATCTGAAGAGGATTTACAAAACCTGGTCGAAAAATCAATGGAGATTTTAGGTGGTAAAATTGATTTTGTTTTACATTCAATAGGGATGTCTATCAATGTTAGAAAAGGAAGGCATTATACAGATCAAAACTATGATTGGACGCAAAAAGGAACAGATGTATCCGCAATGTCCTTTCACAAGGTCATGCAAACACTCTATAAGGCAGATGCAATGAACGAATGGGGAAGTATTGTTGCTTTAACTTACATGGCAGCACAACGTGTATTTCCTGATTATAACGATATGGCAGACAATAAGGCGTATTTAGAAAGTATTGCCCGTAGTTTTGGATATTTCTTTGGTAGAGACAAAAAAGTTAGGGTAAATACAATATCACAGTCTCCAACACCAACTACAGCAGGTAGTGGAGTCAAAGGTTTTGACGGTTTTATAGCTTACGCAGAAAAAATGTCCCCATTAGGTAATGCAACCGCTATGGACTGCGCCAATTACACGGTGACGCTCTTTAGTGACTTAACTCGTCGTGTAACCTTACAAAATCTTTATAATGATGGTGGATTTAGTAATATGGGAGTAAGTGATGCTGTTATGGAAACATTCACAAAAGATATGTAGATATTTTGATTATAACGCAATTATTAAGGCATAGCTGTTAAATAGCTATGCTTTTTTTGTTAAATTCATATGAATCTTATATTTTCATCATCATATATAAAATATGATTTTGAGGTTATGAGATATGCATGGATTTTGATTTTGATGGTATTTAATGGTGCGGTCGCACAAATATCATTTGCAGAAAGTTCACAGCAAGTAGGTATTTTAGCAAGTTGCGGTTACACATTTTTGGGTAATGGGATTAGTTTCTACGATTATGATAATGACGGTTGGGATGATATTACTATTGCTTCGGCTAATGGTGATCCCATCTATTTCTACAAGAATATTAACGGTAATTTCGTTGTACACAATCTAAATGTAGTTACTGAAAACTTAAGTGCTAAACAGGTCAATTGGGTTGATATAGATAATGATGGAGACCATGATTTATTTATAACAAGTGATAATTCTGGAGTAAAACTATATGAGAATTTAGGCAATATGATCATGCAAGATATCACTGCGTCTTCAGGGATGCTTCCAGATCAATTGCCATATTACGGTGCATCTTGGGGCGATTATAATAACGATGGATTTTTAGACGCTTTTGTTAGTATAAGAGACAATTTCATTCCAAACATTCTTTACAAAAATAATGGAAACAAAACTTTCACTTTAGCCAATACAGAGGCTGGTTTGTTGAGTACAGGATACATGTCCTTTTGTTCTGCTTTCTTGGATTACGACAATGATGGAGATCAGGACATCTACGTATCTAATGATAAATATACCAACCGTAATTTAATGTACAGAAATAATGGAGATGGCACGTTTACAGAAGTCGCTCAAGAAACTGGAACGGACATCAGTATTGATGCCATGACCGTCACGGTTGGGGATGTTAATAAAGACGGGTGGTTAGATATGTATATCACGAATGATCCCAATGATAGCGTACTATTTGTCAATAATGGTGACGGTACATTTACGGATATGGCACAGTTATATAATGTTACTTTTAATAGTACGGGATGGAGTGCTGTATTTCTTGATGCCGATAATGATATGGATTTAGACTTGTATGTTAGTGGTGAAAATAATGGTAGTATTACAAGTCAGTTATCATCTGCATTTTATCAAAATAATAGTGATGGCACATTTAACTTAAACAATGCTGCCGTTCCAAATGATTTTGCTTACAGTTATGGTAATGCGATTGGAGATACAGATAATGATGGTTATCCGGAAATTGCTGTTAATAATATAAGTCATAGCAATATCTTTTTATGGAAAAATAATACACCAGATACAAATAATTGGTTGAAAGTTAATCTTGAGGGAACAGTAAGTAACAGACAGGGTATAGGCTCGTTTATCGAGATTTCCATTAATGGAGAAAAGCAATTTAGATATACACATTGCGGCGAGGGTTACCTGTCACAAAATTCTCAATCGGAGTTTTTTGGAGCGGGACAAAACACCACTGTTGATTATGTTAAGGTGACCTGGCTTAGTGGCATTGAGGATATACTATATAATGTCCCGGTAAACCAAACCTTAAGTATAGTTGAGGGCTCAACATTGTCTATTCAAGACAATGACCTAGTATCAAAGATGACATATAATAACCCTGTAGATGAAATTTTAAATATTACTTCACAAGATAGTATAAGCGACTATAAGATCTTTGATGCCTTAGGAAAGGAAATTTTATCGGGAAAGAGTAGCGGAAGTAATCTTAGCATAAACGTTAAGCACTTAAAACAGGGGCTTTACTATGGTTGGCTTAAAACTGAAACCGGATTTACAAAAACCCTTAAGTTGTTAAAAAACTAGATATTTATTTAATAAATAATGGAATTAAGAATTATAATTTTAACAGTTCTCATTCTAAATCTTAAGGAGGTTAACTGTCAGATAAACTTTCAGGACCAGGCTTCAGCTCGCGGAGCAGGTGCATCTTGTGGAATCATAGATTATGGTGGGGGAATTTCTTTCTTCGATTATAATAACGATGGCATGGATGACATAACAATAGCTACTGAAGATGCTCAAAATCTTATAATTTTAAAGAATATATCGGAAGGGTTTTTTATTCCTGAAACAAACTTAGTGCCAATTAATACGTTTCAGCAAAGACACCCAGCTTGGGTAGATTATGACAATGATGGTGATTTTGATTTATATGTCACTAGTGATACTGGTGGTAATAGGCTATATGAAAATAATGGTGGAAACTTAACGGATGTAACTGTTGAGTCAGGATTACCAATGCCAAACATACTTACTTTTGGTGCCTCTTGGGGAGATTACAACAATGACGGCTTTTTAGATGTGTTTTTAAGTAATAGAGATGTCAATTTTCAAATTCCAAATTATCTATTTAAAAACAATGGAGATGGTACGTTTTCTAATGTAAGTGAGATTGCTGGAATAGGAACAGAAAGCCATTTATCGTTTTGCTCTGCTTTCTTTGATTATAATAATGACGGTTGGCAAGATATTTATGTGGCTAATGATAAAACACAAACACAAAACTTACTATATCGTAATAACGGTAACGGTACTTTTACAGAAGTTGGGGAATCCTCTTATACCAACATTTCGATTGATGCTATGAGCACAACTATAGGAGATTATAACAATGATGGTTGGTTTGATATTTATGTTACTAATGGATTAGATGGCAATGTACTGTTTAAAAACAATGGAGATGGTACGTTTACCGACATGGCTACCATCTCTGGCACGACGTTTAATAGTGCTGCGTGGGGTTCGGTTTTTTTAGATGCTGAGAACGATGGTGATTTAGACCTTTATGTAAGTGCGGAATCTGATGGTACGGTATCTGGGCTTTTATCATCAGCTTTCTATGAAAATCAAACTAACAATACATTTTCCTTATTAAATAACGGGAGTTTTAATAATGATAACGCACAGAGCTATGCTAATGCAATTGGTGATATTGATAATGATGGTTACCCTGAAATTATCGTTAACAACTCCAACAATGATGATTTATTTCTCTGGAAAAACCAAACCACACAAAATAACAACTGGTTAAAGGTGAAATTAGAAGGTACAACGAGTAATAGACAAGGTATAGGTTCTACTATAGAGATTAGTGTTAATGGTCATAAGCAATATAGGTATACGCTATGTGGGGAAGGTTATTTGGGACAAAATAGTGGCACTGAATTTTTTGGTATAGGCTCAGATACAGTGATTGACTATGTAAAAGTTACTTGGCTTAGTGGTATCGAAGATATACTGTATAATGTCTCAGTAAACCAAACGTTAAATATTGTTGAAGGCTCTAACTTGTCTATCAATAATTATGAAAATGATGGTATTAGTATTTATCCCAATCCAACAGATAATTATTTAAATGTTAAAACCAATGAAATAGGTGATTTTTCATTCCGAATCTTTGATCTAAGCGGTAGGCTTATAAAGACTGGTAAAATCAATAAAAACAGGAAAATTGATATTGGTGATATATCTTCTGGGCACTATTTTATCAAATTACAAAATCAAATCAACTATAACGTTTTGAGCTTTTTGAAGAATTAAATTTGACATTTTTTTCGTGTAATCAGTCCATTGTATTTCAACGATGTTTTATGTTGTTTATCGATTTGCTATGTATGCCTACTGTTATTGGAAAATATTAATATATTTTTAACATATTACTAACTTAAAATTTAAACTTATATGAAAAAAATTACAATTAATGTTTTTGTAATAATGTTCATGCTTGGGACGTTTGTGGGTATTTCACAAACGCTAAATCAGCCAGCAAACTGGCCTAATGCAGGTTGGACATTATCAGGAACTTACAATCCGGCCGGGCTTTTATCTGATCCATCAGGTGCTGGAGCAACATTTACATTTGATGATGATGCTGCAGGAAATGGTAATGTCGATATGGTTATGGTGACATCGCCAGTCATAGACTTAACAGCTGCCTCCGGGGCAGGTGAAACTTGGATCACCATTAGTGGTGCTTTCACCTATTATGCTCTAGGTGGCGATGTTTTGGCTATTGAAGTTTATGATGCCGATGCTATGACATGGTCGCAGCTTTATCAATTTGCGGGCAATACAACAACGGTTTCAAATTATCAGAATTGTACGATTTCTGAGGCTTACAGCACCCCAGTGTTAGATATCTCTGGGTTTACTCCAACACAGTTATCCGGTTTTCAATATCGTGTGTCTTACGATGACGTTGGTGGATGGCAATATGGATTTTGTGTAGAGTCTCCAACAATAGTTTCTGCGACTCCACCTTCTTGTATTGATCCTTCTGCATTAACTGCTACTAGTGTAACTGATACTACAGCAGATTTAGGTTGGACAGAAAATGGTACAGCTACGGTTTGGAATGTAGAACTTGTAACTAGTGGTACGCCAGCAACAGGAACACCTACAGCTTCAGGTGTTGCTAATCCTTACCCGGCTTCTGGTTTAATGGCTGAAACGGCTTACGATTTTTATGTACAAGCAGATTGTGGTGGAGCAGGAACATCAAATTGGGTTGGACCATTTACCTTTACAACAGCATGTGCACCTATTGCGGCGCCTTACGCAGTAGATTTTGAATCATTTACGGTTTCAACTGCTCCATTTAGTTCTGAAAACTGTTGGTCAGGTTCAAACACAGGTTCTAATTATTATTGGGAATCAGCAGCGGGAACTGACACCTCCTCAGGTGGTACAGGGCCAGATCCGTCGATTACTACAGGAAATTATTTCTTTACAGAAGCATCGGGCTCTTCAGTAGGTGATATCGCAGAATTAGTATCTCCATTGGTAGATTTAACAGCGCTCACAACACCGGCATTAACTTTTAACTACCATATGTTTGGTGCTGAAATAGGTACTCTAGACGTATTGGTAAACGGAACTGATAATGTATGGACACTTTCTGGCGAGCAACAGGCAACAGCAACTACCCCATGGGAATTGGCGGTTGTTGATTTATCTGCTTATTCAGGGCAAAATATTACAATAACTTTGAGAGCAACAGGAGCTGGCACTTTTGAAGGAGATATAGCTATTGATAATGTAGCTTTTACAGAGTTGCCTGCTTGTCCGACACCTAATGCTTTGTCAGCTACGAATATTACTGATACAACTGCTGATTTAGGATGGACAGAAAATGGCACTGCTACTGTTTGGGATGTTGAACTTGGTTTAGATGGTTTCACACCAACAGGTACACCGACGGCTGCAGGCGTAGCAAATCCTTATCCTGCATCGGGCTTAACTGAGAATACAGCTTATGATTTTTATGTTCGTGCAAGTTGCGGTGGCGGTGATTTTTCAGCATGGGCAGGTCCTTTCTCATTTACAACCTTAGAAACTTGTCCTACACCTTCAGCATTGACAGCAACGAATATTACTGAGACTACAGCTGATTTGGGTTGGACTGAAAATGGTACTGCGACCTCATGGAATATTGAGATTGTAGATGTAACAGCAGGAGGTACAGCTACTGGTACACCAACAGCAACTGGTGTAACAAACCCATACACGGCTATGGGCTTATCAGGAGACAATTCATATCAGTACTATGTGCAGGCAGATTGTGGTATTGATGGCGTTTCTGCATGGGCAGGTCCGTTTGCTTTCTCAACTCCATATGTTGCTGTACCACCAGATTGTACTAATGGAATCTTCTTAGATTCAGGAGGACAGAGTGGTAACTATTCAGATAATGAAAACATAACTTATACTATTTGTCCGGATAACCCAGGTGATGCTGTTACAGTAGACTTTACATTTTTCAGTACTGAGAATAATGGTGCTTCAGCATGTTATGATGGTTTAACCATTCATGATGGTCCTGATAACACTGCACCAACAATTGATCCACCTGGTGGTGGCACAATATGGTGTTGGGACAGAAATGATACGCCAGCTGCAGGTACAGGAGATTTACAAGGTATGATGATTACATCAACTGATCCTTCTGGTTGTGTGACTTTCGTATTTACTTCTGATGGTTCTGTTCAAAGACCAGGTTGGGTAGCAAATGTATTTTGTAACCCATTAAGTATTGATGATATACAAGACGAAGCTGCGTTTACGTATTACCCTAACCCAGTACAAAATACATTAACTTTAAACGCTCAAAACACTATTGAGAACGTGACAATGTATAACATGCTAGGTCAAGAAGTGTTAAGAGCTACTCCAAACACTGTTGATAGTGAATTAGATATGTCTAGCTTACAAGATGGTACTTATTTTGTTAAAGTAACCATTGCTAATACGACTAAAACCATTAGAGTAATTAAGCAGTAACTTAGATTTACATAAATAATCAAAAGCCACCTCTTAAGGTGGCTTTTGTATTTTCTTTAGTTACATTTGTAGCTGTGGAAACATTGTCTTTTTCTTTTATAATTCCTGTGTATAACAGACCAGAGGAGGTCAAGGAACTCTTAGAGAGTTTCATGGCTTTAGAAGGTGATTTCAATTTTGAAATAGTAATCGTAGAAGATGGCTCCTCCATACGGTCAGAAGATATTGTCACTAATTTTAGTAAGGAACTCAATATCGCTTATTTCTACAAGGAAAATTCTGGTCCAGGGGATTCTCGAAACTTTGGGATGAAGAAGGCTAGTGGAAATTATTTTATCATATTAGACTCAGATGTTATTTTACCTTCTAATTATTTGTTAGAGGTAGATAATTTTCTGTCAAAAACGTATTATGATTGTTTTGGTGGTCCGGATGCGGCGCATCCATCTTTTTCAAATCTGCAAAAGGCCATTAACTTTGCCATGACTTCTTTTATAACCACGGGAGGCATTAGAGGTGGTAAAAAACAGGTAGAAGATTTTCAGCCACGAAGTTTTAATATGGGACTATCAAAAAAGGCATTTGAAGAGTCTGGTGGTTTTGGGAAAATTCATCCAGGTGAAGATCCCGATTTATCATTGCGATTACAGCACTTGGGTTATAAAACAACACTAATCAAAAATGCGTTTGTGTATCACAAGCGTCGTATATCTTGGACTAAGTTTTATAAGCAGGTACACAAATTTGGGTTGGTACGGCCTATTCTCAATCAATGGCACCCTAATTCAACAAGTTTAGTGTATTGGTTTCCTACGGTCTTTATATTGGCTTTTATTTTAGCTATTGCCCTAAGTGTTTTAGGAGTATTGTTACCACTATATGTATTTCTTTCGTATTTTATCATAGCATTTTTTATGGCATTTTATGTGAATAAAAATATTATTGTAGCGTTGTTAGCTTTAATTGCCATTGTGGTCCAATTTTTTGGTTATGGTTATGGTTTTTTATGGAGTACCCTAAATATTAAAATCTTAAATAAAAAACCTGAGGAAACCTTTCCTCAGTTATTTTTTAATTAAATGAATTCAAAGAAAAGAACAAGTATTTTTAGTCATTTGAAAAGGCGTGATGTCAAACGCTTTAGCATTTTTATGACTATTGCCTTTGTGTTCTTGATTTTCTCGAAACTAACCAACGACTACAGGCAAAGTATAAAACTAAAGATAGACTTAAACGATTTGGCGGAAGAATTCGTCATAAAGAATGACTCTTTAAACTCCATAGATGTTTTGGTAGAGGCAAAGGGTATAGTGTTGGTCCCTTTTATTTTTAAGGATTATGAGACTATAAAAGTTGATGCGAATAAAGATGTCTATATAAGTACCAATGCTATTGTGTTTGATGTACAAAAGAATAAATTTTTAATAGCCAATCAATTGGGAGCTTCATACAAGATTCTTACGATGAAGCCAGATTCCTTAGTGGTCCCATATTCAAAACGAGCATCTAAGTACGTACCACTTCTCTTAAATGAAACCATTAAATATGCTCCTGGCTTTGATATAAAAGGGACCTTCGAATTCAATATGGATAGTGTTAAGATTGTTGGTGCTGAGGAAAGGATCAAGGACATTAATGCTCTGGAAACTCAGAATTTAACCCTAACCAATGTCAATTCCAATATTAATGAAACTTTAGGGTTAGTGACTATTGATGGGGTAGAAGTGTTTCCTAATTCAGTTAGGGTTAGTGCAGAAGTTAAACGCTTTACAGAAGGCAAAATTGAAGTTCCGGTAACCTTAGTGAACAATTCAGAAGATGTCATGATTAATTATTTTCCTAAAACAGTTTCTTTATCTTATTATGTGGATTTAGAAAGTTTTAATTTGGTGACAGCCTCAGATTTTTTGGTGGAATGCGATTTTAGCGAGATTGATGAAAAACAAGCATTTCTCGAGCCCAAAATCACAAAACAGCCAGACTTTATAAAACGCATAAGTATTAAGCCAAAGCGAATAGATTTTATAAAACTATAAATTGATGATCATAGGTTTAACAGGCGGAATTGGTAGTGGGAAAACGACAATAGCCAAGTGGTTTGAGTCTAAGGGTATACCTGTTTACATTGCAGATAAAGAGGCGAAGGCTTTAATGAACCGTTCTAAAGTTATAAAAAGAAAGCTTATTGCACTTTTTGGTGAGTCTGCCTACATAAACGGAAAACTGAATAGAGACTATATTGCCTCAAAAATTTTCAACGAAAAGTCATTGTTAACCAAAATGAATGCTATTGTTCACCCAAAAGTAGCTTCGCATTTTAAGCATTGGTTAAAGAAACAAAATGCTCCCTACGTTATTAAAGAAGCTGCCATTATTTTTGAGAATAATTTAGAGCATCAATACGATTATATAATTACCGTAGTAGCCGATAAAGAATTAAGAATAAAGCGCGTTATAGATCGCGATAAGGTTAATAAAAGCAAAGTTGAATCCATAATGAATAATCAACTTTCTGATAAGGAGAAAATCGAAAAATCAAACTTTGTCATTGAGAATAATAATCTAGAAGATGCTAAAAAGCAAGCTCAAACAATTCACGAGTTTTTAGTCAAAAAAGCAGAGCAATCGTAATACTTCTATTGTTAATGTAAGGTTAAACATAATTTGTTCTAAATGTTAAAATGTTAAATTTGGCTGATGAGTAAAAAACTATTCATCTTATTGGTGGTTTTAATGAGCCTTTCGCTCATAGGAATAATCTTTGTACAATCATTTTTTATAAACAACAGTTTAGAAAATGAGGAAAAGAATTTTACATTAAGTGTAACGCGAGCACTGAGTTTTGTATCAAGAGATATTCAGGATTATGAGATCAGAAAGTTTTATGGTTTAATACAGCCCTATATAGCTAATAACAAAGAACCAGATTCAACTGCCATTAGACAATTGTACATTACGACTGAAGATGAAGTCAATGACCGAACCATCATTCACCGTAATACAATTTTGGAAGAGCGTTTTAAAGTGCCCTCCTTGTTCTTTGAAATAGATACAGACAGTATAGATATTAGCAATTTTACCAGTGAACGTACAACTGATTACTTTGACAGGGGAACCTTGGATGGTAATATAGGCATAAAGCCTACAAAAACGCTTGTTGAATTTTCTAATTTATCTGAAATTGATAAAAAGGCTTATGAGGACTCTTTTAAAACCTTATTGCGAGAAGTACCTATCTATAAAAGGGTTACGGCATTACAAGTTGAAACGCTTCTTAGAAGACAGCTTAGTGACGAAGGAATAGACTTAGATTTTGAGTTTGCCATATATGACGATGATTTAGCCACCAAAGTACAAACAAGAAACTTTAATAAGAGTAATGCGTACTATGGTATTCCCATTTTCCTAGATACCAATAATGAAAGTAATTATAAGCTTTGGGTAGATTTTCCTAATCGAAAAAAATTTCTGTTGTCATCAATATTAAAAATGATCGTATTATCGATTGTCTTCACAGGAGTTATAATACTCGCCTATTCGAGTGCTATTTACCAATTGATTAGACAACGCCAAATATCTCAGATAAAATCAGATTTTATCAATAATATGACTCATGAGTTTAAAACGCCAATCGCTACAATAAACTTGGCGTTGGATGCCATAAGGAACCCAAAGATCATAGAGGATAGGGAAAAGGTAATGCGTTACCTAGGAATGATTAAGGATGAGAATAAACGAATGCATGCACAGGTAGAAAATGTATTGCGTATATCTAAACTAGAAAAAAATGAACTTAACATTAGTAAGGAACGACTAAAGTTGCACGACTTAATAGAAGATGCCGTGACCCATATAGAATTGATTGTTGAAGACCGAAAAGGTTATGTGAAAACCCACCTTGATGCGGCAAAATCATCAGTTTTGGCAAACGAGTCTCACTTTACAAATGTGATAGTAAATATTCTGGACAATGCTGTTAAGTATTCAGATAATGAGCCAAAAATAGACGTTTATACCGAAAATATTGGAAATAATATCATCTTAAAAATTGCCGATCAGGGTAATGGAATGTCTAAACAAGTGGCTAAACGTGTGTTTGAGAAATTTTACAGAGAGCACACAGGAAATGTACATAATGTTAAAGGACATGGGCTAGGATTAGCCTATGTAAAACGAATAGTAGAAGACCATCAAGGTCATATATCAGTAGAAAGTGAAAAAGGAAAGGGCAGTACTTTTATAATAAAGTTGCCGTTAATATCATAAAAACGAATCATGGAAGAACAAAACAAGAAAATTCTTTTGGTAGAAGACGATCCAAATTTTGGAACTGTCTTGAAAGATTATTTAATGATGAACGATTACGACGTGGTCCATGCCAAAAATGGAATGGAAGGTTTTGAAAAGTTCAAAAAAGACGATTACGATCTTTGTATTTTAGATGTCATGATGCCTTATAAGGATGGCTTTACATTGGCTAAGGAAATACGGGAAAAAAATACAGATGTACCAATTATATTCTTAACGGCTAAAGCCATGAAAGAAGATGTACTTAAAGGTTATAAAGTTGGTGCAGACGACTATCTTAATAAGCCCTTTGATAGTGAAGTACTTTTAATGAAGATTAAAGCCATAATGCAGCGAAAGGCTACGGATTCTGTAGCGGATAGTAAGCAATTTGAGTTTAAGATTGGACGTTTCGATCTTAATTCTAAGCTTCGATTTTTGCGATTTGATGGCGGAGAACCCACAAAATTGTCACCAAAAGAAAATGAGCTACTGCGCTTATTGGCATTGCATGAAAATGATTTGATGCCAAGAGAATTGGCATTGACAAAAATTTGGAGAGACGATAATTACTTTACGTCGAGAAGTATGGATGTGTATATTGCCAAACTTCGTAAATATTTAAAACCAGATCCGAAAGTTGAAATTTTGAATATTCATGGCGAAGGTTTCAGGCTGGTTGTCAATGATAAAGAACAATAAAAACAAAATCCGATATTTCTAAATATCGGATTTTTTTATAACTGTTCTTTTATATAGTCAGTAATGGCTTTGATATCATAGTCATAATCAAACCACTTTATCGATTCATTTTTTCTGAACCAAGTTAACTGACGCTTGGCAAAACGTCTTGTATTTTTCTTAATCTCGGAAATGGCAAAGTCAAGTGTCCATTCTTTTTCAAAATATTTAAAGAGTTCTTTGTAACCCACAGTATTTAAAGCATTTAAATCCTTATATTTTAATAAGGCTTCTACTTCATCTATCAATCCATTCTTTACCATAATATCCACACGTTGGTTAATTCTTTCATAGATGAGGGCTCTTTCAGCGTTTAAACCTATAGTGATAGTTTTAAATGGTCTAGATTTGTCTGGATTTGTCAAAAATGAAGAATACGGTTGTCCCGTACCAATGCAGACCTCTAAAGCTCGTAACACGCGCTGTGGATTATCAAGGGCGATAGCTTTGTAAGTTTTAGGGTCTAAATGCCTTAACCGCTCTTGTAGGCGTTCTAAACCGTTATCATCTAGTTCTTTATTTAATTCTAGACGAATGTTTTCGTTAATCTCAGGAAAGTCATCCAAGCCTTTGGTAACAGCTTTTACGTAAAGACCAGAGCCACCAACCATAATGGCAATATCGTTAGTTTTGTGGATAGCCTTGATTCTTGAAATAGCATCTCGTTCAAAATCACCAACGCTGTAACTGTCTTTTATAGAGATATGTTGGATGAAATGATGCTTTGCCGCTTGCAGTTCTTCTTTAGAAGGTACAGCAGTCCCTATGCTCATTTCTTTATAAAACTGACGGGAATCCGCTGATATAATTTCGGTTTTAAAGTGTAGGGCAAGTTTAATGCTTAAAGCTGTCTTCCCGATAGCAGTTGGGCCAACTATAGAAATAAGAACTTTAGTCATGATGAAGTTTGCATCCACATTTGTGACAGTAGATGGCATCATCTTGATGTTTCTCTGCCAAACAGTTTATACAGCATTGTGAGTTTAGGACAACAGTTTTTAATTGCTCGTGCTCTTCATCAGAAATTTTTTCTTTAGTACTTGTTGCTTTGGTATATTCAGCAGAAACAATGCCTGTTGGTACCGCAATAATACCATATCCCATAATCATAATAATGGCCGCAATAAACTGTCCTAGTGGTGTTACCGGAGCGATATCCCCAAAGCCAACCGTGGTTAAAGTTACGATACACCAATATACACTTTTGGGTATATTGGTAAAACCACTTTCCGCTCCTTCTACCAAATACATAATGGTTCCAAAGATTATTGATGCTATAAGTACGGCAAATAAAAAGACCGAAATCTTTGCTTTACTTGCTTTGATGGCATTACCTAACTGGTTGGATGCACCAAGGTAGCGTGCTAATTTTAAGATTCTAAACACCCTCAATAACCGTAAAGCGCGCAATGCCACTAAGGCATGTGTGCCCACAAATATAAGGGACAGGTATTTAGGTATTGTTGCTAGGAAATCTATAATACCATAAAAACTAGTGATGTATTTAATGGGTTTATTTACTGTTATAATTCTGAGAATATACTCAATAGAAAATAGTACGGTGATGATCCATTCACTATTGTTGAGTAAGTCATGATATTTATTATCAATACTACTAACACTTTCTAGCATTACCAATATAATACTAGCAAGGATGGCAATAAGTAAAATCACATCAAATAATTTTCCGGCAGGAGTGTCTGCTTCATAAATTATTTCATGTAGTTTGGTTCTCCAATTATGCTTGTTTTCTGATTTCACGTACTAAAAATACAAAAAAGTAGATATTAAACCTTTTGAAGAACTACCATAGTATTATTTTGAGTTTTAACTACATTATTCATAAATAACTTAAGAGCGTCATAATATTCTGGTCCGTAAATTGCTTTATCAAACTTCACTTTAAAGAATAGGGTCAATATATCATCGGTAAGATCAATATTAAAAACAAACGAACCTGTTTGGTTAGGAAGTATGATATTTGCTGGTTTTGGTAATTCTAAAACTTTCAAATTATCTCCTAGGTCTATACTTAGTGTGTATGTATAAGAATCCTTATACCCAAAATCTATTGGATAAGTGCGCTCCTGCAGTTTAAAAGGGTTTACCTCAAAGAATTTTATAATAAACGGGTTCAGATAAATTTTATCAGCAATTAATTCTGGTTCCAATGTAAATTCAATTTTTTCTTGAAAATTGGCGCTATCCATTCCAGAATCTACAATATCATGCTTATTGATATTTATAGATTTATAATCATTAACTCTACTTTCTTTAAGGGTAAATGGATTTTGTTTATATGCGTTCTTTAGATCGTGTGCATGATATCTTGAAAATTTACTGCCTAGTAAGCCATTGAAACCGTTACTTGTGAATGAATTGAGATGTATTCTATGGGATATAGTTGAATAATCTTCTACGACAATATCCTCCCAGTAACTTCCATCTTCGAAGTCCATTAGCCTTCCATATTGGTTCAAGCACCGAAATGGTAATTCTCCAAAGGATAAATAAGGCTCTGTGGCATCTAAAAAGTAATCTTTCTCATCTATAATTACTTTTAATATTAAATAATTGAAATCTGTTAAAACCGGATAAATCTTTGTTGCTAACCCTTTACCTCTAGTAGAAATCATCAAAGGGTAAACTTTATAGCCCTCACTTGTTAGAAGATTTTCTAGTAAAAGGTTAATCTCAAAGGCACTTCCGATTTTCTCCTTAACTAAATTCTTAACTGATACATCGTACCTATCGTATTTTTCGTTCCATTTATAATGGTCTAAAACAAACTGATAAATAGCTTTGGCTTTTTTAAGTTTATCACTAATGGAAGAAATATCATTTGGAAGTACTTTCTTTACGAGACTTTTTCTACTCACCTGTCTTCCAAAATCAGCATCTGATTTTAGTTCTTTATCTACATCTTTCCAGGTTTTTGAAATTTTATCTTTTCGGCCATCGAAATAGACAATCTCATTGAGTTCATACTCTATTCTAGAAATATAGTTATAATCCGTGGTCGTATATCCTTCAGGTTTATAAGCAGGGATATCTTTCATTACATACTTGCTAATGGTACAATCTGCAGATCCACCACTACCAACTTCAAGACAATTACGTTGTAATTTAATATCGTTAACACTTAACGGAATACTGCCTACTAATTTTACATGATAATTATAAATGGCAGGTATACTGGTATTATATTCGCTATAAAGTACAGGGTTTGAGCTTTGAAAATACCAAGGTTGATATTTTGCTATAAAACGGGATCTTGTTTCATAACTAAAGGTAATTACGCTGCCAACTTTAACATTGGGCAATACAAACTTTACTAAAGTATAATTCTCGTTTTCTTCTTCAAAAATTGCACTTTGCTTTAATTGTGTTCTGATAATTTCATTATTTTCTAAATTATAAGTGGTGCCTCTAATATCTTTTATTCTTTCTTTAGAAGATTTTCCTTTGTATAATTTTATTTCAACAACACCTAAGTCAACACCTTCTTTTCTTAATATTTTTATTTTTTGTTTTACTTGGCATGTAAGCCAGAATGTTTCCTTATCTATATAGGAATTGCCATAATCATAAATTATTAATGCATTTGCAGTAGAGTCTTTTGCGTAAGATGTAAGCTCCAAATCACTTTTTGTAACCTGCATGTCAATATTATACTTTTGGGCAAGACATACGAAAGTAGTCAATGCGAACGCAATGATTGTAGTTGTTGTTTTTGTCATTTTTATAATTGAATAATTTTAAGATGTTTATTTCTTCGCATATAACTTTGGATAATATGCTGTGTGTCTCTGTTGTTTTGCATGGGTGTAATCAAAGACTCTAGAATATCCCTATTATTTATTTGATGATTTAAATCAAAAAAGCCAAGCCCTCTAAATACGCCATCTTTAATTAATAGAACACTCTTTTCATGTATGTCTCTTCCTCTGTCAATTAGGATCATATCCTTATTTTCATAGCTATTTTTTTCTATAACTACACTGGCGCGTTTATTATAAGCTTCGGGAATCTCCTTTTTTATGCAAGCACCAAAACAGTCTTCAATACCATAATTAAAACAGCTAGATTCCGTTTTTTCTAAACCACAAAGTTTTGTGCATAGGTCGTAGGACTCAACCATTTTATTCATAAAGGAAATACCGCTTTTCCTATTGGTAAAGGTTGTAATTGGTTTTTTGTCCTTTTTTATGGATTCAATGCGTAGGTTTATGTAACCGTTACTGTCTATAAAACTATAAAGTCCTTGTGTAAATAAATTTCGTTTTAAAGCTCTATTCAAAAGTGGTTTGTTGGTTTTTATCTCTTCACTTTCTTTTAATAGCGCTACGAGTTCACTCCCAGTTTTTTCATAAGTAACTGCGGCTACTTTAACTTGTATTTTTTTAGATTTCGAATTCTTATTTGTAAAGTGTTGGGTTATTCGCTTTCTTATGTTATTGCTCTTTCCTATATAAATAATATTGCCATCGGCATCATGGATATAATATACTCCAGTTTCACTTGGTAATTCTTCGATAATTTCCTTAAGATTGGGAGCTAACTTGGATTTTTGCTCCACCTTAACGGCTTGCTTGATGATTTTTTTATCAGAATCCTTGTTCAATAACATTTTGAACAACTTCACTGTTGCTAAGGCATCTCCATTTGCTCTGTGTCTGTCGCTCACAGGAATTCCTAAAGCCCGTGTTAGCTTTCCCAAACTGTAAGATTCCATATTAGGTATGAGCTGTTGAGACAATTCAACGGTACACAGGGTTTTACGTTTGAAAGGAAATCCTAAACGTCTAAATTCCGTTTTAAGGATGCGGTAATCAAATTCCGAATTGTGAGCAACAATAATGCAATCTTCAGTGATTTCTACTATACGCTTAGCCACCTCGTAGAACTTTGGTGCATTTTTAAGCATATTGGAGTTAATGCCTGTAAGGTTAACCACAAAGGGTTGTATTTCACGTTCAGGATTGATGAGAGAAATGAATTGGTCTGTCACTTTATGACCATCAAAACGATAGATGGCAATTTCTGTAATACCTTCTTCATTATACTTGCCACCAGTGGTTTCTATGTCTAGGATTGCGTAAATAGCTTGTCTTATTGATAAATTCTGGCACCAAAGATACTACTTCCTACGCGTATCATATTACTTCCGCAATCTATAGCAAGTTTGTAGTCTCCGCTCATACCCATAGATAAAATCTCCAATTGGTAATTTGATGCTTGCTGTTTTTTTAAGTCGTCAAAAGTAGATTTTAAAAATTTGAATTCGCTTTCAACCTGTTTCATGTCATCCGTAAAAGTTGCCATTCCCATAAGACCAGCAATTTTGATGTGTTTTAATTCTGAAAACTCATCCGATTGAAGTAGGGTATGAGCTTCTTTGGTAGAAATGCCAAACTTACTTTCTTCTTCAGCAATTTTTATTTGAAGTAAGCAATCAATAACTCTATCGTGTTTTTTAGCCTGTTTATTAATTTCTTTGAGTAGTTTAAGGCTATCTACACCATGGATTAAACTTACAAATTCAGCCATGTATTTTACTTTATTACGCTGTACATGACCTATCATGTGCCATTGAATATCCTTTGGCATTTGATCATGTTTTTCAACCATTTCCTGGATTTTGTTCTCGCCAAAAATACGTTGACCTGCATCATAGGCCTCCATCAAATCACTGACAGGTTTAGTTTTTGAAACAGCTACTAATGTGACGTGTTCTGGTATTGTTGATTTTATATGCTGAAGATTATCTTTAATACTCATAAATAGTTACTCCGCTTCTTAGTTTTGGTAAAATATAGGTACTTTTTGGTGGCATAGTTAGGCCTTCATCTGCGATTTCTTTCATTTGTTGCACCGTTGCTGGGCACATCCCAAAGCCTACTTTAAATTTACCACTATCCACACTGTTTTTTATAGTAATCATTTCATGTCTGCCATGTACGTACTCAATTCTATTATCATTACGTAAGTCGTGTATGCCCAATATAGGTTCTAGAATGGTTTTGTAAAGTAGTTGTGCATCAAGCTTATCCAGAGCTGTTTCAAAATTGTAAATTGTTTTTCTAAGGTATAGTGAATAAAATTCACCATCCAAATACATGCTAAAATGATGCGGTTTAGATGGACTGTAAGGGGTAATGCCTCTGTTTTCAATTCTGAATATGGTATCTAATTTTATTAAAAACTCTTCTTTCGTGAGTCCATTAAGATCTTTGACCAAACGACTAAACTCTTGTATCACCAAATCAGATTCTGGTATAAGATATGACATGAAAAAGTTGTAGGACTCAGAGCCATTATGGTTTTTGTTTTTCTCTTTTTCGTCTTGGTATAACAGGTATGATGAAGCTGATCGGTGGTGACCATCTGCAATATAGATGGTTTCCATATTACTAAATTCTTGTTGAATTTTAGCAATGGTTTCTTCATTATCTATTTTCCACAAGTAATGCGTATCCCTATATGTCATCGTAAACTCAAATTCAGCATAGCCTTTTTGGGTTTCTTTGATTATTTCCGTAATCACAGAATTATCCGGATACGTTAGCAATACAGGTTCTGCATTAAATCCTACGGTTTGCAAATAGGTCTTAAACGTCTGCTCACGTTTTGCAATAGTATCTTCGTGCTTTTTTATAATGTCCTTTTCATAATCTTGTGCACTCGTGGCAGCAATAATGCCATTGAATTCCTGGTTGTGTCTGTTTACAATTTTATAAACATATATTGATGGTTTATCATCAGTAATGAAAACACCGTCTTCTTTAAATTCTTCATAACGATTTTTTACCAATTGGTAACGTTCCTTACCTGTAACTTCCTGATCATACTTATAACCAGGGTTAACAATATGGAGAAAACTATACGGATTGTAATGCATTCGCGATTCACGTTCATCAATGGTATAACTTTGGTAAGAACGCGCAGCCACAAGGCCCACAATAGCTCTTGTTGGTCTAACTGCCTTAAACGGAATTATTTTCGCCATGATTTAATTTTCAATCGTCGGTTTCAATCTTGTTTATTAATATGATTGTAAATGGAAAGCTCGCACTATCTATTTTGAAAATTGAGAAGCAATTTTTTCAGCTTTACGACTTTCAGAATAATCATAAAATCCTTCTCCAGATTTTACTCCTAATTTGCCTGCTTGTACCATATTTACTAGCAACGGACAAGGCGCATATTTGGGATTTTTGAATCCATCGTACATCACATTTAAGATAGACAAACAAACGTCTAGACCAATAAAGTCTGCTAATTGTAATGGACCCATTGGATGAGCCATTCCTAATTTCATTACAGTATCAATTTCTACTACACCTGCTACACCATTATACAACGTTTCTATGGACTCGTTTATCATTGGCATTAAAATACGATTGGCTACAAAACCAGGATAATCATTAACTTCAGTTGGTACTTTACCCAACGTTTTAGACAATTCCATAATCGTATGGGTAACCTCGTCACTGGTGTTATACCCACGGATAATTTCTACCAACTTCATAATTGGTACTGGATTCATAAAATGCATCCCAATAACCATATCTGGTCTAGAAGTAGCTGCTGCTATTTGTGTAATTGAAATTGATGAGGTATTCGTGGCTAAAATGGTATCCTCAGGACAGGCTTCGTCCAGCTGTTTGAAAATCTTTAGTTTTAAATCGACATTTTCAGTAGCTGCTTCTACCACGAGACTAGCATACTCAACACCTTCCTCAATATTGGTAAATGTTGTAATGTTGTTTAAGGTTGCTGTTTTATCGTCCTCAGAAATTTTTTCCTTAGCGACCATCCGATCCAAATTCTTGGAAATGGTATCCATTCCTTTTTTTAGTGATGCTTCACTAATATCAATAAGTTGTACTTTAAATCCTGACTGCGCAAAAGTGTGGGCTATTCCGTTTCCCATAGTTCCTGCTCCTATAACTGCTACGTTTTTCATTTAGAATGTATTTTTATGCCAGCTATTATTTTGAAGGACTGGCTATCTGTTTGTGGTTTATTTTAAAATATAAATTGAATAATAGTTGGTTGACTTGTCTTTTGTAATGCCTTTGAATTTAAAACTGATTAATAATCATTGTGGCAATGCGTAAGGCTTCTGTACCATCATGAAGGGTAACAATCGGTTTTGTGTTGTTGTTTATGGCATCTGCAAAAGTTTCAAG
The DNA here is from genome assembly GCF_042676105.1 of Winogradskyella aquimaris. NCBI lineage: Bacteria > Pseudomonadati > Bacteroidota > Flavobacteriia > Flavobacteriales > Flavobacteriaceae > Winogradskyella > Winogradskyella aquimaris. Next base: position 61,481 of record NZ_JBHTJQ010000011.1, read on the forward strand.
CTCGTCTAAAATGGCATTATTACCCTCAATCTCTGGATTATCAAAATAGATTTGCTTTTTCACTCCTTCGGCGTTTTGTAATATCATATCAAAATCACCAGGTTGTTCTGGGGCATCTTTCATTTTTACGACTTCACACTTTTTTTCTAAGAAATCTACTGAGATATAAGCGTCTTTCTGGAAAAAGCGTGTTTTACGCATGTTTTTTAATGAAATGCGACTAGCCGTTAGGTTTGCAACACAACCATTTTTAAATTCAATACGCGCATTGGCAATATCTGGAGTTTCACTTACAACAGATACTCCGCTGGCCGAAATATGTTTTACAGGTGATTGTACAACACTTAGAATAATATCGATATCATGAATCATTAAGTCTAAAACTACAGGAACATCTGTGCCGCGAGGATTAAACTCAGCCAAACGATGAGTCTCAATAAACATCGGATTTTCAATTTTATCCTTCACTGCAATAAATGCAGGATTGAAGCGCTCCACATGGCCAACTTGTCCTTTAACACCGTGTTCTGCTACTAAAGATCTAATAGTTTCGGCTTCTTCAACGGTATTGGTGATTGGTTTCTCAATAAAAATATGTTTCCCTTTTTTAATCGCTTGTTTAGCACATTCATAATGCGAAAGAGTAGGAGTTACAATATCTACAACATCTACAGCCTCGATTAATGCTTCTATTGAATCAAAATAGGTGTAGCCAAACTCGTCCACTACACGCTTAGCATTTTCCGAATCGGCATCATAAAAACCTACCAACTCATATTTTTCAGATTGATTGAGTAGTCTTAAATGTATTTTGCCTAGGTGGCCAGCACCTAAAACACCAGCTTTTAGCATGTTTTTCTGTTTTTTTCAAAAATAACTGATTTGAACGACATTTTTCAAAAAGAAAATCTAAAAAAATGAGAATTCAATAATTGAAAATTGACATTGCTTTTTGCTTTTGTTTGATTTAATTTAGCCTCAAACTAAACTAGGATTTGAAAGATACATTTAAGCACAAAGGGATGCGTCAGCAATTGGTTGAAACCATTGTTAAAAAAGGCATAAAAGATAAAGCAGTTTTGGAGGCTATTGGTAAAATTCCTAGACATTTATTCATGGACTCTGGTTTTCTTGATCATGCTTATGTAGATAAGGCATTTCCTATTGCCGCAGATCAAACGATTTCTCAACCTTATACTGTTGCTTTTCAAACGGAATTATTACAAATAAAACCTGGTGATAAAGTTTTAGAAATAGGGACTGGTAGTGGCTACCAATGTGCAGTTTTAATAGAACTTGGAGCCAAGGTTTATAGTATAGAGCGACAACAAGAACTGTTTAAAAAGACGTCTAAATTTTTACCTAAAATTGGTTACAGGGCCAAAAAAATAATTTTTGGTGATGGCTATAAAGGTTTACCAAAAGAGGCTCCTTTTGATAGTATTATTGTTACAGCGGGTGCGCCATTTGTACCTAAACCATTATTAAGTCAATTGGCCATTGGCGGCAGATTGGTAATTCCAGTTGGTGATGACGTGCAAATAATGACCGTTTTTATAAGAAAAGGGCCAAAAGAATTTGAGAAACACGAATTTGGAGAATTTCGGTTTGTTCCTTTATTAGAGGATAAAAACTAATTCACAAATTTTCTATATGCTTCTTCACCGTTTACAATAGGTAATGTTAGTGTTGTTTTATCCAACTCAATTGTTAGCTGTGTTCCTGGTTTTGGATGTAATGTAAACTCCTGATCACTTGAAAAAATCATCAGTCCAATTTGTTGACCGGCTTTTATGATTTGATCATCTGGTTGTAAATCGAAATTGACTGTATATGGCCGCCCTGGTACTAAATCTTCTTCGTTAGTCAAGGATTTATAATTTTTAGGATCTGCCCATCCACGCGTTATTATATTCTCTGTAATTTTTGAAGCGTTGTTGTCCCATGGTAATGATACCAGCCAAACACTTAGGTTAGCAGCTGCTTTATTACTTGATAACGTAATGCTTACCTTTGGTACTCCAGAAATATGAATATCATTCTTTAATTTTGGAGTGACGTAAAGTAACCTATGCTCAGAACTTTTGGCTTTAGCCAGATCAGCACCAGAAAATGAAACATCATCAGTAAGAGTTTCACCCATTTCATTTACATCTTCATCAATTGTTAAACCACCAATTGTATTGCCTCCAGCCGTAAGGTGCAAAACTACATCTTGAGCATTTGGATTTGGATAATCCTTATAAACGGTAGGGTTTTTAGGATCATCATACTCTCTAACGATAAAAGCTTTATTTTCTTCTTTATCTACTCCGTTATCTACTCCGTGAAGATATTTAGTAAACCACTTATTCATCATAGAAATTGGTGGTGGACCTCCATGACCATTTTGATGATAATAAATCTGTGCTGGAAGACCTTTCTCCTTAGCAGCTTTGTAAATTCTATAACTATGCTCTGGCATTACATTCCAATCGTTAAAACCATGTGACATGAGTAGTGCTGCTTTCATATTGTCCATTTGGTTGAGGTAGTCACGAGCTGCCCACCAATCGTTATAATCTCCAGACTGACGATCCATATTGTTCATCATGTCTGTATCGCGCACAGTTTTATTATTATAAGCACGTTTATCTTCATCTCCGCTATGAATAAAATCATAAAGGACATCAATATCTTCACCTAAGTAACCGCCAGGTGAGCGCACTAAACCGTTAGAACGGTAATAGTGATAATAGGATGTGTTTGGTGCAATAGGAATAATAACTTCTAAACCCTCAACACCTGTAGTCGCTGCAGCCAAAGGTAAAGTGCCATTGTAAGATGTTCCTGTCATCCCAACTTTTCCAGTAGACCAATAGGCTTTTACTTCTTTTTTACCATCACGTTCCGTAAAGCCTTTTGCTCTGCCACATAACCAATCAATAACTGCTTTTGGTCCTAAGGATTCATTAGGTCCTCCAACAGTTGGGGCACCATCAGAATAGCCTGTACCTGGTGAAGATGAGTGTACCACAATATAACCACGAGGCACCCACTTTTTAATATGAGAATTTGAAATCATTGGTCTTGGTGCTGCACGTCTTTTTACTTCTGGATGTATGCGTTCTTTTGATTTTCCATCGAGTTCTCTTTCTACATCCCACATAATTCCTGGTACATCTCCAGCAACACCGGCAAAATAAGGACTTGTAATATAGATGATAGGTAATTTTAAGTCTTCGGTATCGGTTTGTTCTGGTCTGGTTACGGATACATGCATTCTATCTAAATCACCATCACCATCAGTATCAAATTCAGTTTCTACCCATAAATCGTGATGTATCCATTTGTTAGGATTGTTAAAGGCTTCAACAATTTGAGCTTCTCCATCTTTAAATATTGGTGTTGCTTTTTCTGTTGTGTCTTGGGCAAAGCTTTGCAAAGAAAAAGCAATCGCAAGAACTAGGATAAAATTGAATTTGAGTGTTTTTAGCATGGTGTTGTTTTTACTTTTGATAAAAATAAGATTAATTCTTTGGCAAATAATCTTCAGGAATAGGATTTTCTTCGGTTTCCTGCATCCAATAGATATTAATAATCCACCAACGTTCTCCATCATTCAGTAACTGAATACTATTGATTCCTCTCATAAAGGGTTGTTCATCGTCCTTATTTTTAAAGGATTCATACGTGCTAAACACTTGTGTGATATTGCCAAACGTTTGTACTTCTCTGTTAATTTCAACCTCATGGAATCCGTTTTCTACTAACCATTTTCCGGAACTGTTTATGTAGTCATCAGGTGTCATGTAGCGCGCAATTTGCTTACCTTCTTTATCTTTTCCTGTTGGAATTAACTTTGCATTTTTGTGAAACAAATACTTAAACAAATCCCAATCACGCTCAAAACCTCTATCGCCAGAAATGACGGAGTATAAGGTTTCAATAGTGCTGTCTAGCGAAGCTACATTTTTGCTGTAGTCTTTGGTTTCTTCTTGGGCAATAATGCTCAAGGTAAAGACGGTGAATAATAAGAGTAAATTCTTCATGTTTAATAATATTAATTTTGTAGTGCGAACAGCTTTCAACTCATATTTACCTAGTCTAATGTGCATTACTGAGAGTACTGTGAATTTAAAAGAATTTCAAACCAAACAAAAAAGCATCTCCCTGAAATCCTCCTTGGTACGAGCGAATATAATCAAACCTTAAGAAACGCCATTTTCCCCAACCAATATTATCAATACCAATGGTAAATTCTTGGTAAGGTTTGTTATCTGGTGTCGATAAGTTATGGGCGCCAAGGATAAGATTGAAATTCAGTTTATTTAAACCAGGTATTTTCCCCAGAATAAAGCCGTTGAAATCATGCTCGGCATGCATTTCTAAATAGCTATCGTTAGTACTTAAGTCATAATAGCCTAAGTTGTTAAATACATTGGTGTAATTTCCTTGTCTGCTTACATTAATTTGGTTACCGTTAAAATGTTGGTAATCCATAAAGGCAATATCATCTGCATTGAAAAATTTACCTGCTCTAAGGTTATATCTAAAGCGCCCTTTATCTGCAATATTGAAACTTTGATACAGCCTAGCCTTAATTTGGTCAAAATTATAATCTTCAACGGTTGCGCCAAGACCTTTTTCATAACTCAACACTAAGGTTGGATATTTATCGGATGAGATATTGAATTTACTATCAGGGTAACTTAGGTACTTTTGTCCAAAATTGATTTGCCCTGTTAGATTAAATTTAACAATATTATGCTCCTCAAAAGGCGCATCTGTACTGGTAGGATCAATTGGGTTGTTGGTTAGATATTCTTTATCCGCTCTTGGATAAAACGCTTGGTCTGTAGTATTAAAGAGTGCTGTTCTGTTTTCATAGGACACATTAGAGTACACTCTAAAACCATTAAATAATTCTTCGGAATAATTGAGTTGTACATAACGACGTTCATAGAGCTTCATATAATTTTCTTCAAAAAATAAAGAAGCAATGGTATTGCCAATTGGTGTTATAGGGTTGGAGCCGTTAAATTGTTCTGCTCTCACACCACCAGATAACGTTAAAAACCGTCTATTGATATTATTGAATTTGCAAGTTAGTGACGCTGTAGCTCGAAGTCGGTCATCTGAAAACCCATATTGAATACTGGCATTGGCATTAAAATAACGTCTAAATTCGTCGAGTTGCTTTGTGTAAAAAAGGTTAAGTTGAGTTGTAAACCCTTGTACGGTATTAAACTGAACTCCACTAATTGGAATATCGAAACCTAAACTGTATTTCTTGTAAGAGTTTTTATAAGTGTAGCCTAATACATCTCCTAATTTGAATTTGTTTTCTGCCCGATCTACTGAATCCAAATAGGTTATAGACTCACGAACGGTCTGGATACTATCTTTTTTCACATAATCCGTGCGTTCTTCCTCAGTAAGTGGAACAGGCCGAATTTGTTTCCAAAATATTGAATCTTTTTTATTGGCCTGGTTTTCAAAAGACACAATTTCTGCACCAAAATCTTTTGAACTAAGATTAGTATTAAACTCGTAATTACTGTAGACTGCTGTAAAACGACCATCTCCTTTAATTCCAAAAATACCATATTTAAAGTCTATACTCTGTGATATTAAAGCCCAAAGACTATCGCGCTCTGAATAAGAAAAGCTTTGTTTTAAGGAGATAACATCTGCTGCCGGAATTCTGGCTTGGGTTCCAGTAATGTCTAGTTCAATAGCGTAAAGTGTCCATTGGTCTTCTACAATATAAATTGTTCCTGCAAATACTGGATCATTTTCGCGCTTTGGAATCACATTGATTTTGTTAATGAGGTTTCCACGATCATCATAAAAAATACCTTCTAACTTATAGCGGTAATAACTAAAGGCATTATTTGCGATAGGAGAGACGATTTCGTTGCCAAAGCTTACTGTATTGTTGTAAAAATTATAATCCACGTCCTGAGCATTGTTGAAGCTGAAACCATTATCATCTCCGCTAACTTTTGAGGCCGTAATTTTTTCTTTAAGCTGGTCTGGTCTTAGGTATTGAATTTTTGAAATAGTTTCGGATAAATAGATAATACCACTTCTGGTAGAGTCTAAACCTCCGCCTAGGTCACCAATTTCTTGACCTAAAATTTTTTCTGGTGCATCTTTAATTCGGATTAATCCACGAGAATAAAAGTCGGCTTTAAAGGATTGAATTTTTTCAAGATTTTCCTTCCGTTTAGCTATGGTTTGTCTAATGATTGCATTAGCTGGATTTTCTTCAGATTCTAAAAGCACTTCGCTTAAGGAAACCGATTCTTCTTCTAAAATGATATCTATATTGAACGGAAAAGTAGTAATGTTTACTGTTTTCTTTACAGTCTTGTAGCCCAAGTAGGTATAGACCAAAGTATATGATTTTTTTTCAATGACAGAAAGCTCATAATAACCATCATTATTGCTTGTTGTTCCCTTGTATGTGTTTTCAACAAGAATATTTACAAAAGGGAGTGGTTCTCCTTTAGTATTGGTAATTGTACCTGTAATTTGAGCAGAAGAAAAATAAAATAAGGAAATGAAAGCGAGGCAAAGTAGTTTTTTTACCATAGTGTATTGATTGATGGTTTATATTTATGTAGACGTATTTCTATGACGAATAGTTGCCTACAAAGTTTCAAACATAGACTAAAATCTTAATGCTTAAAGTTATAGCAATCCTAAAATTATCGGAAACTTTTCTTAATACGGTCTAATTGACGCTTATTATCTCGGTCTTTAATGGTTTCGCGCTTGTCATAAAGTTTTTTACCTTTTCCTAAAGCTATTTCTAACTTTGCCAGGCCTTTATCATTTATAAACAAACGCAGTGGAATAATAGCATTTCCTTTAATATTAACTTCCTTCTCAAGCTTTTTGAGTTCGCGCTTATTTAGTAATAGTTTGCGCTGAGCTTTAGGCTTGTGATTGTAGTAGTTGCCAAAGGCATACTCTTCAATAGTCATATTGATGACAAAAAGTTCACCACGATCATTAAACTCGCAAAAACTTTCGGCAATAGAGGCTTTACTGGCTCGTATAGATTTTATTTCGGTGCCAGTTAAAACAATTCCAGCCGTGTACTTGTCTAGTATCTCGTACTGAAACTTGGCTTTTTTGTTAAGTATGTTTACCTTTTTCTGCATGGTTGTCAAAGATAGTAAGAAAGTAACAAGTACAAAGTACAAAAGCATGAAGAGTCTTTTATTGTAAACTATTATTTAGTTTTACGACTTTGATTATCTAAATACCTAACATGAAATATTTATACTTGATTCTTTTTGGATTAATGCTCTTTAATTGTAAAGAGGAAAGAAAACCAGTCAGCCTTTCGGCAGATGAAATTATTACCAAATCTATCGAGAAAGCAGGAGGTAAGATTTTTGATAATTCTGTGATTCGTTTCAATTTTAGAGACAAATACTATGTGGCAAGACGAGATAATGGGCAATTTTCCTTAATACGGATGTTTAAAGTTGGTAACGATTCAGTTTTTGATTTGCTAACCAATAGCAATTTTGACCGTTTCATAAATAATAGTCGAGTTATTTTAGAAGATAGTTTAAAAGCAAAATTTTCTGCCTCGGTAAATTCAGTACATTATTTTTCAGTCTTACCATACGGATTAAATGCTGAGGCTGTTAATAAAACGCTGTTAGGGGAAGAATCGATTAAAGGTAAAGATTATTATAAAATAAAAGTCACATTTAATCCTGAAGGTGGAGGTGAAGATTACGAGGATGTTTTTGTGTATTGGATTGATAAAGAAGACTTTAATGTGGATTATTTAGCGTATTCCTATAATGAGGAAGACGGTGTTGGTATGCGTTTTAGAGAAGCTCACAACGAACGTTATATAAGAGGTCTACGTTTTGTAGATTACAATAATTATAAAACCGATGCTGGATCTATTGAATTATTTGATTTAGGAAAGACTTTTGACAAAAACGGATTGAAACTATTGTCTAAAATAGAGTTAGAGACTATTGAAGTAGAACTATTAAACCAATAAAAAAGGTACTTCTGAACTAACAGAAATACCTCTTCTATATAATGCTTTGTATTGTTTATCGACCTAAATAACCTCCATCTACAGGAATAATGGTTCCTGTGACGTAATCACTAGCGGGAGACGCCAAGAATACGGTTAATCCTTTTAAATCTTCACCAGTTCCCCACCGTTTCATAGGTACACGCATAAATACCTCTTCAGTACGTTTTTTGTCATTTATTAAAGCGGTATTTAATTGGGTATCCATGTAACCAGGAGCTATAGCGTTTACACAAATTCCCTTTGCAGCCAAATCATTAGATAATGCTTTAGTCAACTGACCAACACCACCTTTTGATGCGGCGTAAGCCGGAATGGTAATTCCACCTAAAAAGCTCATTAACGAGGCCACATTGATAATTTTACCACCATTATTATTATCTAACATGGTGTTGGCGGCGTATTTGCAATAGTAAAAAACGGCATCTAAGTTAATAGCGATAACTTTACTCCATTCTTCCTCGGGAAATTGTTCACTTGGATAACGTCTTTGAATACCTGCAGAATTAACTAAAATATCTAGTTTACCTCCTAGAATTTCTAAGGCTTTTTTATAAGAGTTCTGTATTTCCTTAATATTACTAATATCGGCTTTTACAGCCTCAACATCAAAATGGCGCTGTTTGAGCTGGGTGCAAATGTCATACATTCTGTCGTCGATATCTATAATTACAACTTGTGCACCTGCTTCTGCTAATGCTTCTACCATGGCTTTTCCAAGGTCACCAGCACCTCCGACAACAATAGCCTTTTTATTGTCTAATTTAAATTGATCTAAAATACTAACATTCATTTTTTGATTTATGGGTTAGGGTTGTTATTGTTAATGATGACTATAGTCATCTGTGTTCCATAATTTCGTCCATTCTAGTACCATATCGTTACCATTTTCATCTCTTACATTCAATATGTTTTGAATATCTAAAATGGTTTGGTTTGTGTCTGCCACGGAGTCTGTAACCGTGTATATTCTGTAAAGTACTTGTCTTTCTGTACCTACCATGGCTGGTGCTACTTCATCACCTTCTTTAAATCGCTCGACAACGAAGATGACGTTCTTATGATTTTTAATTTTTTCTAAACCTTCTATCGAAGCGATTTTACCAGCTTTTAAAAGTACCCAAATGGAGCATGCTTTTTTGCCTCTAAGCATGTAGTCATTTTGTTCTGAAAAATTATCGTCACCAAACTTACCTGTAAGAGCGAAGTTTATTAACATTTTTCGATGATCGAAACCATTTATATGAGCCAAAGGAATATGTGGGGCTTCACCTTGTAATCTAAAACCAGGATCATAGCTGTAAAATTCTCCATCCTTGACAAAAAATTGGACATTTAAAACACCGTTTTTAACTCCAGTAGCTTTAAATAATTCACATAATTTTGGATGAACTGACTTAACGAATCTACTTGTGTACTTCGAAGGATACAAAGTTGCCAACCCTATTGGACTCGAATTTCCTTGAATTCTGGTTAATGTCCTATCGTACACAGCTGATAAATATGGTATACCATCTTTAAAGGTGTAATAAGCAGCCATGTCGTGACAGCTAGCATCCATATATTTTTCTACCAAGACTATCCCTTTCTTTGAGAATTTCAGGACATTTTGTACGGTTTGGTTATAGTCTTCTTCATCCCTGCAGATTTTCATTCCAACGCCTCCACCACTATCTACTGGTTTTACCATTAATGGAAGATCTACGTTTTTTGGTTTTCTAATAGGTTCGTCTTTTTTAAGATAGATGCCTGGAATATCCTGAACATCAAATTCTTCACAATAACGCTTATAGCCATCCTTACTACAAAAGGCTTCAATAGTACCATCTGTAGCATAACAAGGTAATCCAAGTCTTTCACATATCTCTTTATATGGCTTAACCAAAATATCAGCAACACCAACAAGCACGGCATCTACATGTCTTTCTTTAGCAACATTAACAATACCATCAATATCAAAGCCATCAATATCATAGGTCTCATCTGCGAATTTTTTGGCGGGAGCATCTGGGTTTGGATCGATAACGATTGTATGCAATCCCATGTTATTGGCAAATTCTACCAAAACACCGGTTTCTGGATTACCGCCAAGTATAATAATTTTCTTCTTCTTCATTGTTGTTGGTTTTAAGGATTTTAAATTTTATGGTGAGGGAATTATTTTTTATTAAATATAAAATTGTTATCAAAGCCTATATCTGTGATAAGCTTTTTGATTTTATCTTCTGCAGTATTAATTTTAACAATCTTGGATTGGTCTATGCCCATCAATTCTAATTCCTCCTTTAAGGACTTGTGAGTTGAAGGATTAATAGTGGCGATTATCAAATAATCAAATTCACTATTATAAATACTACTTATTGGGTTAACCGTATTGTCTCCAATTTTTAAATCGTGATAATCGACGTCTATCCATTTGATGATTTTAAAGTAACCTGTCTTTAAATTGGTGGATAGAATATGTTGCCCAAAGGATCCTGAACTATAGACAACCACCTTAGAGCCTTTTTCAGTCTTTAAAAATGGATTAAACCAAGTGTCTCTTTGTTCATTGTATATAAGTCCACCAGATCTTACCAAAATTTGAGAATAGAGATAATAGGTAATCTGAGTATTTAGGTTGTCCTCATCTAAAACAGTATTCAGTTTCGATTTTAGAAAATTCATCAAAAGTCCTAGTCTGTAATATTCTATTTTAGGATTTTCAATAGACTTTACTATAGAATCGTGTCGCTGACGATAATAATAGAGTGGAATTTTACTAATAACCACTCTCTTTGAAAGTGCTAAGTATGAATAAGTAATAGCCGCATCTTCGCCCATAACAATATCATTAGGAACGTCGTATAAAACTTTTTCTAAGAGTTCTCTTTTGAATAGCTTATTCCATACATAGGTAGACATACCATGCTCACAAAACTCACCGTTATAAATGGCTTTAGTTAAAATTTCAGATTTTATTTTGGCTTCATCATAAAAGCCTGGATTTTTTGGTTTTATGGTTTCGATTTTACCATCAAACTCCCTGAAATGTCCAGTTACAGATAAATCCGCATCATTGGCTATAGCCAATTTGTATAAAGTATCTAGATAAAAATGATCTACCCAGTCGTCACCATCTACATAAGCAATATGGGTTCCTGAGGCCGCTTCTAAACCAGCTTTTCTTGCGGATAGTAAACCACCATTAGGTTTGTGTATGACTTTAATCCTACTATCGGTTTTTGCGTAATCGTCACATATTTGGGGACATTTATCAGGACTGCCATCATCTACAAGTATTAATTCAAAGTCATTAAAAGATTGCTCCAGAAGACTTTCAATACATTTGCCTAAGTACTTTTCTATACCATAAATAGGGACAATAACACTTATTTTTATAGAGTTCATACTTATATCTTAATTTATTTTAACATGAAATAATCCACTGCCATTTTTATGGCCAAACGCCTCATCATTCTTTGCTGTTGTGATATATAGGTTTGATTTGTCATCAAAGCAGCACGATGTTACATTGGAAAATGGAAGATTTATTTCATTAATTTTTTTTCCTGTTAAAGGATTCCATTGCGAAACACAAGAGCCTCCCCATTCTGCAATCCACAACATGTCATCCTTGTCAATACACATGCCATCTGGGCTACCATTTCCTTTAAATTCTATAACATTGTTTACAAACTCAACATGACCTGTTTTAAGGTCATAGCTATATTTGGCTACTTTATTAGTCGGAGTGTCAATAAAATACAGTGATTTATTATCTGCTGTAAAAGCCAATCCATTTGAAATAGTGGTGTTTTTAATGATTATTTTAGATGTCTGGTTGTGGTATGAGTAGACATTACCGATACCATTAACAACTTCCGGATAACCCATTGTACCAATAATATATCTTCCCGCAGCATCTTCTATACCGTCATTGTAACGTACGTTACTAGCAATATCTATTTGAAATTTGAATGTCGCTTTCAATGTCTTGAAATCTATTTCATAAAATCCGTTTTTAGAGGCGGCCAGTACCACTTTGTCAGAAACCAGATAAATGTTACTTGTAGGTGAATCTAACTTTACGCTTAAAATTTCTTTGGTATTAGGGTTAAAGCAATACACCAAGTTATCCAAGATTGAAACAAAATATAGGAGTTGATGTTTTGAATCGAAAATAGGGCCTTCAAAAAGTTCAGCAGATTGGGAGAAAAAGACTAGGGTTTTTGTCATTGGATACTACTTAAATAAATTCGCCTCCAGTTATTCTCATAATTGATCCTGTTGTCATTGCAGAATCATCCGAGATAAAATACATCACCGCTGGTAGTGGATCATAAGGTGTAAGCATTCTGCCCATTGGTATTATAGTACTGGCATCACTTTTCAATTGTGCTTCACTAATACCTTCTTGCTCACGCAATTTAAGCTCTCCCTCTGTGCTGGTCCAACCCATGACTAAGTAATTGGATCTAATACCATATTTTGCATAATGGTGTGCAATATGAGTAGAAAGTGTATATAATGTTCCTTTGGTTAGGGCATAGGCGGTACGGTCTTCCTGACCATAATCCATATGTGCAGAACCAAAGAATAAAATAGAACCACCTTTTTGTTCTACCATGGATTTAAGTACATGCTTGATTAGGAAATATGGTGCTTTAAGATTGACATTGAAGACCTTATCGTAAGTATCTTCATCGGTATCAATTAAAGAAGCAACTGGCGTAATACCAGCATATAGAATAAGTGCATCAATTTTTTTGAATCGTGTTATGGTTTCTTTATAATAATCCTCAATACCGTCAATAGAATTAAGATCAATTTTATGAAAATATAGTTTGTCTTTCTTGCCCGAAGACTCAATAATTTTTGAGGCCACTTCAGCATCCCTACCACAAAAGGCAACGTTATATCCTTTTTCTAAACTGGCCTTAAGTATTTCTTTTCCAACACCTTTAGTGCCACCTAAAATCATTACTGTTTTCATAAGTAGTTATCTCAACCCGATCAAATTAATGTTCTCAAAACTAGTTATTTATTTTTAGAAATGAATTCTTTTATCTGTGTATTGATACTATTTACGGTAAATAGGTAAAATGCAAAAATTATGGGTTAAATAGTGGTGATTTTCAATCAATTTTTAAAAGTATAGAGGTTTTGGTGTCCTCATTTATGGTAACAATATAAAGGTTGGCATTATTACTTTCATCAATTTGATTATATTTTTTACTACCCAGCAAACTATTGGCAAGCATAGGTGTGGTATTGCTATGGCCAACTATTAAAACCGTTTTCCCTTCTGTTTCTTTCAAAAACTCTTGAAGATTCATACTTCTAGGGTCGTAAAAGGTGATATCTAAATTATTGGATTTAGCTGTTGGCTCGGCAGTTTCAATTGTTCTGTGGTAATTGGTAGAGTATACCATGTCGAATTCTACATCGCCCAAAACGTTAGACCAGTTCTCGGCTCTTTTTAAACCTTCCTTAGTAAGATGAGGATTTTTATCTGCTTTATTGGATTGATCTTTTTCCGCATGCCTTATTAAATAGTAGGTTGTTACTACCGTATCACGTTTATAATCTTTCTGAAAAGGCCCTTCCCAAATCACTTGTTCAATCATCCATTTACCATCATCTTTTGAGAGTAAAACATAGTCAATTCCCCATACGGCTGTTACTTTTGCAGAAGCAATATGATTGCCAATATCTAAGACCTCAACTTCTCTAATCTTGTTTTCATCACGGGTTCTGCCTTCATCTTTCATGTTTTGTACAAAGCGCATGGCTTTATCATAGCTCATGAAGTCATAATAATCATATTTGCTTGTTTCTTTATTTTTCCAATAACCAAATTTATTGAGTCGAGGTTTTATTGCAGCTTTTAACTTAACCGTATCACCCTTATAGAAGGCATCGATATAATTATTCAAGGTAATTTCAATTTGGTCTTTATCAGAGCTTTCTTGAGCTACTGCGTTAATTGATATCAATAATAATAAGGTAATAAATAAATATTTCATTTTTTTGAAAGTTGATTAGTTAAACCTCTTAAATAGGCTAGAAAATGATTTTATTAATAAAGGTAAGTTAAAATAGCTTAAGCCAATTCTAAAGCAATTTCAATCATCTGTCTAAAGGTAGTCTCACGTTCTTTACTGGTGGTCTTTTCACCGGTAACCAAAGAATCAGAAATAGTCAAAATAGCAAGTGCATTTACATTGTGTTTTGCTGCAACTGTATAAAGACCTGCAGCTTCCATTTCTACGCAAAGCACACCAAATTTAGACCATTTTTTGTAGGATTCTATATTGTCTTCATAAAATTCATCCGAGGATAAAACATTACCAGCATGGATAGGAATATTCTTAGCTTCAGCGGATTTGACAGCTTTTAGGAATAGACCAAAATCTGCAGTAGGTGCATAATCTGCGCCTCCAAAGCGCAGTTCATTCACTCCTGAAGTTGATGAGGCGGCCATGGCTAAAACGACATCCCTGATTTTAACGTGTTTTTGATATGAACCTGCACTACCAACCCTGATTAAGTTTTTTACACCAAAGTCTTTGATGAGTTCATTGGCATAGATTGAAATACTTGGAATCCCCATGCCTGAACCCATTGTGGATACCTTTTTTCCCTTGTAAGTTCCGGTATATCCATACATACCTCTAACTTCGTTAAAGCAAACTGGGTTTTCAAAAAATGTTTCGGCAATCCATTTTGCTCTTAGTGGATCTCCAGGTAATAAAATTGTTTCTGCTATATCGCCTTTTTTGGCATCAATGTGTACACTCATGCCACAAAGTTAATCAAAGCATTTAAATTAGTAAGATGCATTTGATATTTGATTGGTCATCATGGCCACACCAGATGATGCTCCAATTCTATGGACGCCTACTTCGATATATTTTAGAGCAGTTTCGGCATCCCTTATACCACCAGACGCTTTTATCTTTAACTGGTCCTTTACGGTTTTCTTCATTATCTTTACGGCTGTAAGCGTTGCTCCGCTTTTAGAAAAGCCAGTGGATGTTTTTACAAAATCGGCTTTAGCGTCGATACAAATTTCACAAGCTTTCACGATTTCATTTTTTGAAAGTTCACTTATTTCTAAAATAACCTTTAAAGGAGTAAGACCAATGGCACGTTTCACGTCAGTGATATCTTTAAGTACAGCAACATAGTTTTTACTTTTAAGGCGACCAATATTCATGACCATATCAATTTCTGAAGCACCTTGTTCTATGGCTTTTTTAGCTTCAAATATCTTAGCTTCTGTAGACATTGCACCAAGTGGAAAGCCAACTACAGTGCATACCTTCACATCAGATCTACCCAATGCTTGTTTGGCAATAGGGACATAACAACTGTTCACACAAACAGAATAAAAATTATATTTTAAAGCTTCTTCACAAAGATTAAGAATGTCAGCTTCTGTGGCGCTTGGGCTTAGGAGTGTATGGTCTATATATCTGTTTAATTCCATTTTTTATAGTAAGTTTTTGCAATAATGACACTATAGCAATTCCCGTTAAATATTGAGGGATTACTAGACAAGCTTAATAGTTTCTTAAGTACTGTTGGAATTAAATAGCTCGACAAAATTAGTAATAAATCCGTTAAAATGCATTATTTGAATAAAAATTAATTGTGCATTTCATCGAAAAGTTCATCCTTAAACTCTAAATAGTTAAAAAAGAATGCGTTGAATATTAGGTAAAGTTTTTAGCCAACTTTGATCAATAAATATAGGTGTAATTTCTGTTATGGCTGGTCAATTATAGTATAAGCAGACATTAATCCTGTAGTAATAAGTCCAGTAATTGGCATTAAATTTTAAAAATATCTTTTCGGAAATAAAAAATAGCCTTTTTCAAAAGGCTATTTTTTTTAATCTATTACAGCCGTAACTGTATAACCTATATTTCTTAGAAGTTGAATAACCCCATTTTCTCCTGGCAGATGTCCCGCACCAACACCAAAGAATGTTGGTTGTTCTTTGACATATTCATCAATTTTAGAAATCCAATTTTTATTGCGCTGCTCTAAAAGTATATCTTGGTGTTTTGACATTGTACTATAAGTATCATCATTCATAATATCGATTAGCGCATTAATGTCTTCATCTTTATAAATTTTTAGCATTTTAGAAAAGATGGCTTTATCTTTTTCTAAGTTGCCTTTGGCCATACGGACCAAATCCTTGTATTGATCTTCTAGTGGTATATCGTCAAAAATATTTATTTGTTCTTCAATTGTTTCTAGACCAAGGATTTCTTCGTTTTCCTCTGATGCTATTTTGGTTAGCTCTAATTCAAAGGATTGCATTGGGCAATCTATCATTTTAGGATAAAACATAGAGCTAAGAAAGAAGGGTTTTACGTTTTCTAATAGTTTTACGGACATGCCCATATTATTTATAAAAAGGGAGTCAATCGATTTGTATTCCTCTTCAGTCACAAAGTCTTTGAGGGTTTTACCATCCTTAAGATACATGCCTTGCATCATTTTACTTTGCATGTTTGGGTCGTCCATATCAAGCTCCATTACAATTTGAGTGGTTTCATTCAAAGCTTTTTTTACATCATCCTCTAGTGTGGCGTCACAGGTGATATGAATGGTTCCAAATAGGTAAGAAGGTTTTTCTAAACCATTACCTTCTATTTTCCACAAGGTTGAATCTTCCAGTTCTTGGGCAGTCACCGAGAAAACAGATATTGAAATTAAGATAATTAGTGATAAAATTCTTTTCATTCTAAAGCGATTTATAGTTTATCTGTTTGTAGCCATAAGATGTTAATTGTTACAAAAAAGGAAAGCAACACATCAAACTACCGATAGCGATTCGGCTTGTAATCCGTGCTGCTTTAACCAACCAATCATTATAAAGACTATTTACATGCCATATTGTTACAGTCTGTTTATAACTCTTCTACTACTAAGTCACCTTGATTTCTAAAGACTAACTGCCCATCAAACTCATCGAGTAGAATTATACTATCTGTAGTCACTTTACCGGCAAGAATTTCTTTACTTAATTGATTTAAAACTTCTTTTTGTATGACTCGCTTTACAGGTCTTGCGCCATATTCTGGATTGTAACCTTTTTCGGCTAAATAGGCTTTTGCCTCTGGTGTGGCATCAAAGGTTATACCTTGTTTGGCAATCATTTTTGTAACACCCTTTAACTGAAGATCTACAATATCTATAATATTTTCCTTTGTTAATGGTGTAAACATTATAGTATCATCAATACGGTTTAAGAACTCTGGTCTTATACTTTGTTTCAATAACGCTAAAACATCAACTTTGGCAGCTTCCATGGCTGACGCAACATCCTTAGTAGCTTCAAAACGTTCTTGAATAATATGGCTTCCCATATTAGAAGTCATTATGATAATCGTATTCTTGAAGTCTGCCACACGACCTTTGTTATCGGTTAAACGACCTTCATCCAATACTTGCAATAAAATATTGAAGGTATCTGGATGTGCTTTTTCAATCTCATCTAACAATACGACTGAATAAGGTTTACGTCTAACAGCTTCGGTTAATTGTCCGCCTTCGTCGTAACCTACGTACCCTGGAGGTGCACCGACCAATCTACTCACGGCATGGCGTTCTTGATATTCACTCATATCAATACGCGTCATGGCATTTTCATCATCAAACAGATACTCTGCCAAGGCTTTTGCCAATTCGGTCTTACCAACACCTGTTGTACCTAGGAATAAGAAGGTTCCTATAGGTTTTTGCGGGTTTTGTAAACCTGCTCTAGAACGACGTACCGCATCACTTACAGCTTCAATAGCTTCCTCTTGGCCAACCACACGTTTGTGTAATTCGTCCTCTAGTTTCAATAATTTCTCACGCTCACTTTGAATCATCTTGGTTACAGGAATACCGGTCCACTTGGCAACAACATCGGCAATATCTTCATAAGTAACTTCCTCTTTAATCAGGGCATTGTCTTGCTGTTCTGCTAATTGTTTTTGATACTTTTCAAGTTGTTCATTAGCTTCTTTTATTTTACCATAGCGGATTTCGGCAACCTTACCATAGTCTCCTTCACGCTCGGCGCGCTCAGCTTCCAATTTATAGTTTTCAATTTCCTGTTTTATATTCTGAACGTTTTCAACTGTTTCTTTTTCAGATTTCCATTTGGCATTAAGCTCATTTCGCTCTTCCTTAAGATTAGCCAATTCTGCTTTTAAAGCTTTTAATTTGGTTTCATCTTTTTCGCGCTTAAGTGCTTCGTGCTCAATTTCTAACTGCATAATTTTACGATCCAAAACATCCAATTCCTCTGGTTTAGAGTTGATTTCCATACGCAATTTCGAAGCAGCTTCGTCCATTAGGTCAATTGCCTTATCCGGTAAGAAACGATTGGTAATGTAACGGTTAGACAATTCAACCGCACCAATAATGGCTTCATCTTTAATACGTACTTTGTGGTGTGCTTCGTATTTTTCCTTAATACCTCGAAGGATAGAAATAGCACTTTCGGTATCAGGCTCATTGACTGTTACCTTTTGGAAACGACGTTCTAAGGCTTTGTCTTGTTCAAAATACTTTTGGTACTCATCTAAAGTGGTTGCACCAATAGCTCTTAGCTCACCACGTGCTAAAGCAGGTTTTAAAATATTGGCAGCATCCATTGCACCTTGGCCACCACCTGCACCAACAAGCGTGTGGATTTCGTCAATAAATAATACAATATCGCCTTCGCTTGTAGTAACTTCCTTGATGACTGCTTTTAAGCGCTCCTCGAACTCACCTTTGTATTTAGCACCAGCAATTAGGGCACCCATATCCAGCGCAAAGATTTGTTTGTTTTTTAGATTTTCAGGAACATCACCATCAATGATTCTGTGTGCTAAACCTTCTGCAATGGCTGTTTTACCCGTACCAGGTTCACCTACCAAAATCGGATTGTTTTTGGTACGACGTGAAAGAATCTGTAGGATTCTACGAATTTCTTCATCACGACCAATAACTGGGTCTAGTTTCCCATCGCGCGCCAATTGGTTGAGGTTTTTGGCATACTTGTTCAATGCGTTGTAGGTTTCTTCCTGACTTTGAGACGTTACACGGTCTCCTTTGCGAAGTTCCTCTATAGCAGCGTTGAGTCCTTTTTCAGTAACACCTTGATCCTTTAAAATCTGAGCAATTTTACTGCCCGATTTAAATATAGCCAGGATTAAGTGTTCAATAGAAACAAAGTCATCATTCATTTTCTTGGCAATGATAGAGGCTTCGTTTAAAGCTTTATTGGCTTCGCGCGAAAGCATCAGATTGCCACCAGAAACTTTAGGAAAACTTTGTAGTTCTTTATCTAATATTTGTTGTAGTAATGCGACGTTAACATTCAACTTTTTAAGAATAAACGGCAATACATTTTCGTCCACCTCAAAAAGGGCTTTAAAAATGTGTTCATTCTCAATTTGTTGATTGCCATAGCCTTGAGCAAGCTGTTGTGCCTGCTGTATCGCTTCTTGCGATTTTATGGTATAATTATTAAAGTTCATCTTTTTATTTTTTAATCTTTTATGTTGTTGTGTTTATCTATCTTTAGGCAATAATCCTACCAATTAAATCACGTCCTATAAAAACGACAAAATGACTGATTTTGTTGGGTTTAAGATGACTTTTTGTCTGTATTGATGTATTATAATATGGGAATTTTTAAAAACATATTTGGAGGTTCTTCAGAACCAAAAGAAGAAAAAATATTACCGTGGATTGCTCTAAACAGTATGGAACAATTGGATGCAATCATGGAACAATCCAAAACCAAAACACAGCTTATTTTTAAGCACTCTATACGCTGTGGTATCAGTAGCATGGTAATAAACCAGTTTAAAGCACAGTACGATGTAGATACGAATGCAGATCTCTATTATCTCGATTTGTTGCGCTACCGAGACGTTTCTAACGAAGTTGGTTATAAGTTTCAGGTGATGCACCAATCACCACAATTATTGGTGATACGAAATGGAGTAGCGGTAGCACACGCCAGCCATGGTGCCATTAATGACATGGATTTAAATCAATATGTCTAAAGTCAGCATATAATTTTGTATTGACTTTTTATTTCTAGGAATTTAAATACCCTTAGATATTTTTAAATAATATGAAAACCGTTTTATCCATAATATTCTTTTTTATAACAACCTTACTAATGATGCAAAACAAACCCAAATCCTATAAGCTAGTATGGTCCGAGGAATTTAATGAACCAGAACTCAATGAAAATATTTGGAGTTTTGAAGAAGGTTTTGTCCGTAACAATGAAAAGCAATTTTATACTCAAAATAATTCCAATAACTGTCGTGTAGAAGATGGCTCCTTAATAATTGAAGCTAGAAAAGAAAAGAATAAAAATTACAAATATTCATCTGCCAGCATTACTACAAAAAACAATAAGGAATTTCTTTATGGGAGAATAGAGATAAGGGCAAAACTTCCTACAGGTAGAGGTATATGGCCAGCTATTTGGACCTTGGGTACCAATATAGATAAAGCCGGTTGGCCTTTGTGTGGTGAAATAGATATCATGGAGAATGTAGGTTATGACCCAGATAAAGTTCATGGAAATGTACATACCAAATCATTCAATCATAATTTGGGCACAAACAAAGGAAACTTTGTAGTTGTTGATTCACTTAGCGTCAAATACCACGTTTATGCTATTGATTGGACTCGTGAAAAAATTGATTTTTTTCTTGATGACATAAAATATTTTACATTTTATAATGATAAAAAAGGGGATGTCAATACTTGGCCTTTTGATCAGCCACAGTATTTATTACTCAATCTTGCAGTTGGCGGATTCTGGGGAGGTAAAGAAGGTATAAATGACGATATTTTTCCGCAGTATTACAAAATTGACTACGTGCGATATTACGAAATTGAGGAATAGTTGAAGTAAAAACATTAAAAGGCTTATAATTTTAATCGATAAGTCCAATTAAAAAACCTCTCAAATTTTGAGAGGTTTTCTTTTCTAACTATTCAAACGATACGAATTGATAATAGCTTTTAATTTCTGTTTTAGATCTTCACCAGAGTCATAGACCATTTGTTCATCCGTAGGGAAACGCACTTGCCGTTGTCTTATTAAGGCTATATCGTCTCGGTTTAAGGCTCTTCGGTCTCCTCTAAAGTGTCCGAAGACATTTTCAAAGGTAAAACCACTATCGATGGTAAAAGTATCAATTACTTGGTTTTGTCTTGCATCCTTGTATACCACATCGGCAATAACCTGGGCAGACTTGGTCTGTAAAACTTCGAAAAAACGTGCTCTCACATTTACCAGCTTATCTACTTTGATATCATTACCTAAGCTATCCTTGGCCACATTACCGTTGTCGTCCAAGAGATACTCCCAACCATCAACAATTTGTCTTTCTCTAAGTAACTGTCTTTCATTAACACGTTCTGGCGAAATAATGATACGCTTTAATTGCAGTTGCATAGCAAAATCATAATCTGTAGCATTGTCTGCGACAGCATGATATGTTGTCCAGAACTGATTAAGTCCATAGGTATTAAAGTCTAAAAGTTCAGCCTCTAATCGCTGTGGTATAATTTGATGTGTTTCATTCAATATATATACATGTACGTAATCCATACCCTTAGCATGGGCCTCTTGCATTAAAGCGCTTACGTCTTCAAAATTTGGGTTAATCTTATTCACGTAATCAAATAGACTATAGGCTGCTCTGGCATTCAATTTATCTTCAGTATCCAATAAATCCAGACCCTTGTCTATTAAATAGTCAGAAGTTTTGTATCTATAATCTACTAATTCATCACTATAATCTTGAAAGGTGAAGTTTATGGTTTTTCCATCTATCTTAAGTGGCATAATGCGCTTTATCGCATTTTGTCTCGCCTCTAAATCGCTATAACTTTCATATATGCTTTTGTATAATTCTGGATTACCATCTTTTTTAAAATGTGCAATTTGTGCCAGGTCTTCTGCCAAAACTTTATCGTAAGCCTCTTTAAGCATTATCACATACGTTTGCTTACGCTTTTTATCTTTATTGTTTTCTAATTTTCTAAGCGCTTCTGAAATGGCATGGTCATAGTTGCCATGGCTTATGGCCGTTTCAATTTGTTTTTTGGCACTACAAGATACGAGTACCGAAACAAGAACTGTAATAAGTAATAATCGCTTCATAATCTTGTATTTTATTGGTTATAATTATTGTAAACCAATCTTTATGCCAAAAAAATAAAGCGCTAATTATTAGCGCTTTACGTTTAGTGTATGTGATTAAATTTTATTTTTTCTTCTTAGGATTAAAAACAGGTAGTAACTGTGTTTTTACCTGCCCAAAACCAATACGGACATCATCATTTTCACAGTAACCTCGCATAACAACGGTATCATAATCATTAATGAACTTACGTTCAGTACCATCCTTTAGTTTTATGGGTTTAGTACCTTTCCAAGTTAACTCTAACATAGAACCATAAGAATCTGGCGTAGGGCCAGAAATGGTACCGCTACCCATCATATCACCAGCATTTACTGGACAACCGTTAACCGTGTGATGTGCCAATTGCTGAGCAATGTTCCAGTACATGTATTTAAAATTGGTTTTACAAACGGTAGTTTCTTTTCCTCCCTTTGGAATAATACCCGCTTCTAAATGAATGTCAAAACTGTGCTTGCCTTTAGTTTTCAGGTAGGGTAGAGGCTCTGGATTTTGCTTAGGGCTCGCTACTCTAAATGGCTCTAAAGCATCAAGTGTAACAATCCAAGGTGACATTGACGATGCAAAATTCTTTCCTAAGAAAGGGCCTAATGGCACATATTCCCATTTTTGAATATCTCGGGCAGACCAGTCGTTAAACACAACTAATCCGAAGATGTATTCTTCCGCCTCCTCAACAGGAATGGGTTCACCAAGATCATTGGCATCTGTTGTGATGAATGCCATTTCTAATTCAAAATCAACTAACTTACTTGGGCCAAAAACCGGTTTGTCTGCACCTTCAGGCATGGTTTGTCCTTGCGGTCTGTGGATGGGAATATGAGTTGTAACGATAGACGAACTACGACCGTGGTAACCCACTGGAATATGCAGCCAATTTGGCATTAAGGCATTGTCCGGGTCTCTAAACATAGAACCTACATTGGTCGCATGTTCTTTACTGGAATAAAAATCTGTGTAATCACCAACATGCACAGGCATTTGCATTTCAATTTCATCGAGTCGGAAACAAATAATCTCTTTGTGCTTGGTGTTGTTTTTAAGCTCGTTATTATTAGAATCAAAAATTTCAGCAACACGATTACGCACAGCACGCCAGGTTTTCCTACCATCTGCAATAAAATCGTTCAAGGAATCTTGAAGAAAAATATCATCGGTTAATGGAATACCATCAAAATAACCTAGTTGGTGTAATGCGCCAAGGTCGATTGCGGTGTCTCCAATACGTGTCCCTATGGTTATAATATCTTCTCTGGTTAAAAACACACCAAATGGGATATTCTGAATAGGAAAGTCCGAATATTTATTTACATATAACCACGATGTTCTATTGGGGTCGTTGGCTGAAATTGGCATAATATATTTTGTTGATTAAATGTTCATTATTTTCTATTCAAACCTACATAATTTTTGATATTAAAACTAATGTATTCCTTATTTTTGTTCTGTTTTAACAAAGACTTTATTTATGCAACGCGACGAACAGATTTTTGAATTGATACAAGCTGAGAAGGAACGCCAAACTGAGGGAATTGAACTTATTGCCTCAGAAAATTTTGTAAGTGACCAGGTTATGGAAGCAGCAGGCTCAGTTTTAACCAATAAATATGCAGAGGGCTATCCTGGAAAGCGCTATTATGGTGGTTGCGAAGTTGTGGACGAAGTTGAGCAGATTGCCATAGATAGAGCTAAAACGTTATTTGGTGCGGCTTATGCTAATGTGCAACCACACTCAGGAAGTCAAGCAAATACTGCCGTTTTTCATGCATGTCTAAATCCTGGTGATACCATTTTAGGTTTTGATTTATCTCACGGAGGTCATTTAACACATGGTTCGCCTGTTAATTTTTCAGGGAAATTATATCGACCTACCTTTTACGGTGTAAAGAAAGATACTGGTTATATAGATTATGATATGTTATCGGATGTGGCTGAAAAGGAACGCCCAAAATTAATTATTGCTGGAGCATCTGCTTACTCTCGCGATATAGATTTTGCAAAGTTTAGAGAGGTGGCCGATAACGTTGGAGCTGTTTTATTAGCGGATATTTCACATCCTTCTGGTTTAATTGCTAAAGGTATTTTAAACGATCCCATGCCGCATTGCCATGTGGTAACAACAACGACGCATAAAACTTTAAGAGGTCCAAGAGGTGGTATGATCATGATGGGTGAAAATATTGATAACCCATTTGGGATTACCCTGAAAAACGGAAAGCTACGAAAAATGTCAGGATTGTTAGATTCTGGTGTTTTTCCTGGAAACCAAGGTGGACCTTTAGAGCACATTATAGCTGCTAAAGCGATTGCTTTTGGTGAAGCGTTAACGGACGAGTTTTTGCATTACATGCTACAAGTTAAAAAGAATGCTGATGCCATGGCACAAGCATTTGTAGCTAAGGATTATCATTTAATTTCTGGAGGAACCGATAATCATATGATGCTAATAGACCTAAGAAATAAAAATATCACAGGTAAAGATGCTGAAAATGCTTTAGTTAAAGCAGATATTACGGTGAATAAAAACATGGTGCCTTTTGATACAGAATCTCCTTTTGTAACATCTGGTATTAGAGTTGGAACACCTGCGATTACAACAAGAGGCTTAAAGGAATCTGATATGGCTTATGTTGTGGATTTAATTGATGAGGTGATTACTAACTACGAAAATGAAACCGTTTTAGAAGGTGTTGCTGAAAAGGTAAATAAATTAATGGGTGGAAGACCTTTATTTAATGCTTAAAAAAGGTGCTGAAACAAGTTTAGCATGACAATATTAAAAAAGCCTTTCAAGTTTATTGAAAGGCTTTTTTATAATTCATGTTCTTTAGTCTTCCTCAAAAACAACACTTTCATAAGCACCAGCATCTGGTTGGGTCGAATTTCTTGGATTATTAAGCAAATCAGTACCTGAAGGCATCAAAGGTAGCGCCAAGCTGTTTGCGCCAGAGTCTTCACCTATACGCATTAAGTTTTCAAATGGATTTTCAAAATCCGGATCGACATTACGTACAATATCTTCATAGAAGGTTATATCATTGAAGTTGTAATTCCCTGTTCCCTCAAGATTATCATTATCAAAACGGATAAGACAATTGGTAAATTTAAAAGTGAAGTCATTCCCTTCATTTTCTAATAATAACTCTGGGTTATCATTACCGTAAATAATGCAATTGGTAAACTCCGCTTCAGTCGTATTAGTAAAAACAGTGTTGTTTTCATCTACAACGAAATCATTCAGTAGTAATGCAGGAAACTGTCTGAAACTACTGTTCCAGTAATTTGCTATAGTACAATGCGTAAAATTGTACTGTCCTCCTAAGGTTCCAGCAAAAGACGATTGGCCTGAGTTGTTAATCACTACATTTTCACCAGTAATAGAAGTGGCTCTTCCCAATAGACCAAAAGCACTGGAATTATAAATCTGGGAATTGGTAATAGTCAATTTATCGTTTGGTGCCTCTTGGTTACCTTCGGCTAAGACTGCGATGGTGGCATTTTTAATAGTGGCATAATTAATAGTGTTATTTTCACTACCATTAAACAACCAAATGGTTCCCCATTGCCCTGGTACATCACTAAACAAAGGTTCTAAGCGATCACCTTCAAGAATGACTTCGTTTTCTAAAACGTCTTGGTCTGTGCTAAGTTCTCCGTTAATGTTTAAAGTTCCTCCTTCGGTCACAATGATACCAGAATTTGCATGAAAATGAACACGAGCACCTGCTTCCATGGTTAAGGTTTGTCCGTTGCCAATACCTGCATATCCATAAATAACATATGGTTTTTCGTTGGTAAAGTTAAGCTCATCGTTTTCTAAAAAGCGTCCTTGTAATGTGGTTTCATCTGGTGTACCATCTCCATCAACATCAAAGGTTAACGTTTCTATGATCCCTGTATCTTCATCCCTGTTGGCATAAATAAATACGGCATCTTTAACTAGCGTCACTAAATCGACGTCTTGTTGATTGTTACCGGAATCGAATAGTATTCTGTCGGTGTATAAAAATTGATTTTCAAGAGTAGAAAGTGTAGAAATATCTATAGTGGTCTCTATAAAAATAAATAAGCTGTCATTGGCCAAGAGCTCTACATTTTCAAAAAACTTTCCTTCTTGTGCGCCTGCTAAACCTGTGGTACCGTCTACATTCAACCTATAAAATGAATTTACTCCGTTTTCTAGTTGAATCGTTGGAATGACGATATCGTCATCACTTCTGTTGTACACCTTTAAGTTGTAGGTACTTGAACCTATGTTTGTAAAGACCGTATCTAAGTAAATTGTATCGCGCTGAAATTCCAAGTTGCCTGTACTTGGCGAAAATTCGAAGTCTTTGCGGCAAGAACTCCAAAATAATAAAACAATCAAACAAATGAGGAAGGATAAAAATCGCTTCATGTGAGAAAAATATAATTTGGCTTAAAAATATAACTTTTGAAGTTATGATTTATTATGAATTATAGGAATTCTCTCAGTTAATTTAGTCTTTTGATATCTTTTCTTCACCATATTCTTCAAGGAGAATAAGGAAAAGTTCACTGTTAACCACTAACTCTTCTAATAGCATCATTTTGTTTTCCTCCTTTAGTAATTCGGAACTTATGCCTTTAGCAGAACAAAAGTCAAAGAAGAGTTTAACTTTATCTTTCGGTATTTTTAGGTTTTCGGTGATCAATTGTTGGTTGAAAAATGGGTCATACGCAAATAGTGAATCTATCTCTTTGTAGGTGAGAGGCTCATAAAGAGGTTCTTTTGGTTTTTTGCGCTTAAATAGTTTAACAACCTGACCAATTAAGTAAAAAAAATCGATACCATATTGCGCATTTGGGGATTGGTATAATTCCGGGTTTCTTTTAATATCTTCCTTTATGAGATTATGAAGATCTTGGTTATAGGTTTCTTCTTCAAAAACAGGCTGTTCGGGTTCTGATTGCAGTTCTACTTCATCGAGCTCACTTATAATCTCTTGGACTTCGAAGACATTAAGACCTTCAAAATGGGTTGGTTTTAAAACCACTTCTAATGGATGGTAAAAAATAGATTGAAAAGAAATTGTATCATTTATTTTGGCTTCAATGCTAAAGTCTCCATTGTCGTTTGTAACCGTGAGCCGGTTTTGGGTTTTGTTGAGGACCTTCATATCCTTAACTACAGTTTTCGTATCATAAACTTTTCCTGATAAGGTTTGCGCTGATAAGTTGTAATGGCCTGTGGAGAAAAGAATAAAGATGAATAATAAGCGCATAAGGGTTGATTGATGCTTTAAAGAAAAACCATATCAACTTAAATGTACCTAAGATTAAAAAAACTTTAACGAGAAATTTTTGAATTGATGACTAATCAAATAACTGGGCAACTTCTAGTGGGATTCGGTTGGGCTTTTTAGTTGCTGTATTCATAAAACACCATTTGGTTTCCGAGGTTACAATCAGCTTAGCTTTGGTTTTGTTTGTAATTTCTACATGACGAATAGAGAAAAGACCTTCGGATTTGGAAACATAGGTTTTTATGGTCAATTCATCTCCAAACACTGCTTCACCCTTATATTCAATATGATGGCTCAACATCACCCAAAAGTAATGGTCTAAAATGGTTTTGGGTGCATTTTTTAGCCAGTGTGCTTCTGCAATATCTTGCACCCACTGTACGTAACGCACATTGTTAACATGATTTAATTGGTCTAGGTCATTTTTGGAGACCGTGATGGTTTGTTCAAAAATTTGCAAGGTTAATTATTGCTTTTTAATTTTTACTTCAAAAAGTTTATCCCAATTTTTTCCTGTTACAAAAATAGTTTTGCGTTCAGGATGGTATGCAATACCGTTTAACACATCTAATTCGTTGTGCTGTGTTACTAATTTTATTAATGGTGTAAAGTTGATAACGCCTTCTACACCTCCTGTTTTTGGATTTATGATAACCACTCCATTTTTTTGATAAATATTGGCGAATATTTTACCGTCTATCCATTCTAGTTCATTTAAGCTTGGGATTTTCCCTTTTTCGGTGTACACTTCAATATGACCCTTTTCTATGAGGTTTTCGGGATTTAATAACCAGATTTTTTCAGTACCATCAGATTTATAAAGTGTTTCTCCATCATTACAGATTCCCCAGCCTTCCTTGCTTTTTCCGTAGTTGAAGGTTTTAAGCTTTTCGAAGGTGTTGACATCATAAATAAAACCTCGTTTTGCTCTCCAGGTTAACTGATATAATTTGTCATTTAGAATTGTGAGCCCTTCACCAAAAAAGTTATCATCCAATTCAAAATTTTTCAAAACGTCTCCAGTTTCAAAATTAACCTTTCTCAATTTAGACTCATTGTACTGTCCAGTACTTTCATATAAGTCTCCATTGTAAAACTCCAAACCTTGTGTGTAGGATGTGATATCATGCGGATAGGTGTTTACAATTTCATAATTGTAAATTGAAGGGATAATATTATTGTAAATGGTGATGGTTTTGCTCAGGGTTTCGGTTTTATCATCGAAAGTAACTGCAGCTACTAGAGATTTTTCGCCCAGTGAGATACCCTCTAGCACGTGATTCTTGGAAATGGGTTTACCATCTAATTGATAGTTAATATTGGTAATGTTAAGACCTTTAGGGTTCTTTATGGTAAGATTTAGTGTATCTCCTAACAATAAGGATTTTGTATTTAGTTCTATGGTCAAACCAGTTTGTTTTGAAGGATTAACCTCACTACAATTAATGAATACGAGGCTTAAACAAAACACTATGAGGTACTTGGAAAGATGCATAACTATCTAAGAATTTTAGGGCAAGGTATTAAATAAAATTCAGTTTAAAAATCATTGCCAAAGTATTAAAAGGTTGTATCTTTGCAGCCGGGCAAGTCCTACACAACCAGCTCCTGCTTAATCCTCCAGGACGGGAACGTAGCAAAGGTACGCGGTCGTAGCGGTGTGATGTAGGTAGCTTGCCTTTTTTTATGCGCTAAAATGAAGTCTTGAATATTTAAAACTTCGTACTTTTATCTTCCAATTTCTAATTTAATAAAATGTCTAAAGTTGTTTTAATCACCGGAGGATCTTCGGGAATAGGAAAATCGATAGGTGAATTTCTGCAAGAAAAAGGATTTAAAGTTTATGGGACCAGTAGGAATCCTAAAAATTACCCTCAGAGCAAATTTCCTATTATAGCTTTAGATGTTACAAAGCAAGAAACTATTTCAACTTGTATTGCAGAGGTATTAAGTCAAGAATCAACTATAGATGTATTAATCAATAATGCTGGTGCAGGTATTACAGGTCCTATTGAAGAAATTCCAGATATTGAAATAAAACGAAATTTTGAAACCAATTTTTTTGGGCCTATCAATGTTATTAAGGCGGTGTTACCAACCATGAGAAAACAAAATTCTGGCCTCATAATTAATATTACCTCAATTGCAGGTTACATGGGTTTACCTTTTAGAGGTGTTTACAGTGCTAGTAAAGGTGCTTTAGAACTTATCACAGAAGCCTTTAGAATGGAACTCAAGGATTTTAATATTGAAATGACCAATGTTGCACCAGGCGATTTTGCTACAAACATCGCAGCTGGTCGATACCATGCTCCTATTTTGGACAGCTCACCCTATAAAGAAAAGTATGGTCGTTCTTTGAAGATGATGGATGATCATGTTGATGATGGTAACGATCCTAGAGAAATGGCCGAGGCGATTATTAACATTATAAATACAAAGTCACCAAAAATTCATTACAAAGTTGGTGCTTTTATGCAAAAATTTTCAATTGTTTTAAAACGTATATTACCAGACAAAGTCTATGAAAGCTTGCTCATGAATCACTACAAACTAAAGTAAGTTTTGGTACATTATTTGTGATACTATTTGAAATTAGTTCCTTATGAAAATTTTTAAAGTTTTACCATTACTGCTGTGTTTCATGTTATTATCGTGCGATGATGTTTTTGAGTGTATGATTGGGCGTAATCCATCATTGCCAAATAAACAGTTTCCTATTGGCACTACAGAAGGTTATTACTATGTGGATTTATCTGCTGAAATAAAAAATGAACCTAGGGACAATGATTATGATTATTATTTTCATGTTGAAGGCTTACCATTAGGAATGGATTACTTTGTAAATTACAGAACAATAAGTCTAGAAGGAACACCAGAAGAAACAGGTGTTTTTGAAATTACCATTTACCTTGATGTTGATGGTCCTTTTAGAAATAATTTTGATGATGACCCAGATCTTTTATGTAACTACAGTACATCAAAATCTTATACGTTAGTTATAGAATAGATTAGCGTTTTTATTCTTAGTAATTTGTTAATATATTTTACTGATTTCTTAGAAGTCCTCCTAAGGAATAGTTGTAAATTCGTGCCAACTAAAAACACAACAATTCAAATTTAAATTAAATGAAATTTTTTATTGATACGGCCAATTTAGACCAGATTAAAGAAGCCCAAGACATGGGTATTTTAGATGGGGTGACTACAAATCCATCTCTAATGGCAAAGGAAGGTATTACGGGTGTAGATAACATCATGAAGCATTACGTAGACATTTGTAATATTGTAGATGGTGATGTTTCTGCAGAGGTTATTTCCACCGATTTTGAGGGTATGGTAAGAGAAGGTGAGGCATTGGCTGAATTACACGAGCAAATCGTTATTAAACTTCCAATGATAAAGGATGGTGTTAAAGCATGCAAATATTTTTCAGATAGAGGGATTAAAACAAATGTGACCTTAGTGTTTTCGCCAGGGCAGGCTTTACTAGCTGCCAAAGCAGGGGCAACCTATGTGTCTCCATTTATTGGTCGTTTGGATGATATATCTACAGATGGTTTAAATCTTATCTCAGAGATTAGACATATTTATGACAATTATGCTTTTGAAACTCAAATATTGGCTGCATCCGTGCGTCATACCATGCATGTCATAGATTGTGCTAAACTTGGAGCAGACGTGATGACAGGTCCATTAAGTTCTATTGCCGGACTGTTAAAACATCCATTGACGGACATTGGTCTAGAAAAATTCTTAGCTGATTATAAAAAAGGTAATTAAAAGCACATGCTTTAAACAAGAAATGGGCATCTTATTTTTTAGCGATAAGATGCTTTTTTTGTAACATACCACCCAACATTTCCGCAAAATCAGATTTAAAAATATTGACGTTGGGATGCAGTATCACGCCATTTTCATTAACAATGATTGCTTTGTTCAAATAGTTAACAGCCAAAACTTTTCTTGCTTTTGCTGGATATTTGAACTTATATTCGTTTTCAGTTGGAAACTCATAATTACTAATGATGCTTTTCCAAGATTTATCATCGTTGGTATTTAAGTTTATTGAAACAAACTCAACTTGTGGGAATTCATATTTTAAACTTCTTACCTTATAGTGGCTATTTCTGTATTGCATCTTTGAATTTGAAGACCAGAAATATATAATTGTAGGTTTTTTTATGATAGTATTTAAATCGTGTTCAGAATCATCAAAATTAATAATAGCAAGATTGGGAATAAGGTTACCTTGGCGCAATAATTTTAATGAGGCAACGAGTTCTTTCATAGCCTCTTTATCTTCCACACTAGTACTTTTTGCAAGGAAATGATTCAGGATTTCATTGGCTTCTGCTTCAGTATGATTGTGACTAACAAAATCTCTGGTCTTGTATTTTAATAAGCTATTTTTTATTGTTTTATTAGTGATCATGCTGTCTATTAAATCTAGTTTAGATTTATTGTAGTCCATAGCATGTCTATCAAAAGTGCTGTGGGTATTATGATGCTCGTAATAATTTTGTGCAGCTAGATTATCGATGTGAGAAAATAAAAACCGATTATAGGCATATAAGTGACTTAAATCTGTTGCATTATAATCTACAATGTCTCTATGCTTGTAAAAATCTTCGGGTAAGTCTTTAATGTGGATGAGTTTATTACTTCCAAAATAGGCGAAAGGATAGATTTCTCTATCAGCATAGGAATTGTAATTTATATTAGTTTCAACGATGGTTTTAAAAAGCTCAGATTCTTCCTTGTCCTTTAAGAAATTTTGGAACTTAAGCAGCGCTGTTGTTCTTCTTTCTTCAACAAAATCACTGAATTCTTCTGGCTCCATTCTAGCGTATTTAACTAGTTTTTTGGCTTCTTGCTCGTTAGACAAGTAAGTTTCAATCAGATAGTTGTTTTTTCGGGCACCTTCCCCGGTAAATACTAAAGATTCATCAAAATCGTAGGTGTTTAGCCTAAACATGACGCTGTCCTTTGGTTCTAATAGTATTAATTGGTACTCACCACCATGGGTAAAGGAATAAAGACCAGGATCCAAATTTTCAATTTTATATGAGAACCTATTATTGCTGTCTAGCGTCAAAGAATCTATTACTTTACCTTTCGTATTGTAAAGTATAACTCTTTCATTCTTAGGATTGATAATTTCACCACCAATATAGGCGTAGTCACCGTTTTGCTCGGTGCTAACTTTACAGCCAAACATTGTGAATGTTAATAACAGTAATAATATGGTGTAGTTTTCGCGCATTTAAGTTTACTGTAATTGAAAACAAAAGTATGTGATGGAAAGCTGAAGACTTGTTAATACCTAGTTAAATCTTGTTAACAGGTTCTTTTATTTCGCTCAATGGTTGAATTTTTCTACTTTTGCACTCTTAAAAATCACCTTTTACTAATGAGCGGTAAAAGGATTAAAATAATTAAGTTATGTTGTCAGTTTCTAATCTTTCGGTCCAATTTGGCAAACGTATCCTTTTTGATGAGGTTAATACCACATTTAATAATGGTAACTGCTACGGAATTATAGGAGCAAATGGTGCTGGAAAATCTACATTCTTGAAGATTTTAGCGGGAAAAATGGATCCGACCTCGGGTCACGTTCATTTGGAGCCAGGCAAACGTATGTCTGTGTTAGAGCAAAACCATAACAAGTACGATGAAGATACGGTTTTAGAAACTGTACTCAAAGGCAATAAGCCTCTATATAAGCTAAAATCTCAGATTGATGCATTGTACGCAGACTACACAGATGAGAATGCTGAAAAAATAGGTGAACTTCAGGTAGAATTTGAAGAGATGAACGGTTGGAATGCCGATAGTGATGCTGCCGCTATGCTTTCTAACTTAGGAATTAAAGAAGATTTACATTATTCTTTAATGGGTGACTTAGATGGTAAACAAAAAGTACGAGTTCTTTTAGCACAAGCATTGTTTGGTAATCCTGATGTGCTTATTATGGATGAGCCCACCAACGATTTGGATTACGAAACCATTTCTTGGTTGGAAAATTTCCTAGCTAATTATGATAACTGCGTTATAGTGGTTTCTCACGACCGTCACTTTTTGGATGCGGTTTGTACGCATATTTCCGATATAGATTTTGGGAAAATTAATCATTACTCTGGTAATTATACGTTTTGGTACGAGTCGTCTCAATTGGCAGCAAAACAACGTGCACAACAAAACAAAAAAGCTGAAGAAAAGAAGAAAGAATTAGAAGAATTTATTCGTCGTTTTTCGGCCAATGTTGCAAAATCTAAACAAGCAACAAGTAGAAAAAAGATGATTGATAAACTTAATATAGCGGATATTAAACCAAGCAGTCGTCGTTACCCGGCTATTATCTTTGAACGTGAGCGTGAAGCAGGAGACCAAATATTAAATGTCGAAGGTTTAGCAGCAAGTTTAGACGGTGAAATCTTATTTAAGGATATTGATATCAATCTAGCAAAAGGTGATAAAGTGGTCTTATATTCTAAAGACTCTAGAGCAACCACAGCATTTTATGAAATTATTAATGGTAAGAAAAAAGCCGATGCAGGCAAGTATGCTTGGGGTGTTACCACCACACAATCGTATTTACCATTAGATAATAGTGAATACTTCAATAACAAATTAACATTGGTGGATTGGTTGCGTCAATGGGCAACAACAGAAGAGGAGCGCGAAGAAGTTTATATCAGAGGGTTTCTAGGGAAAATGATTTTTAGTGGTGAGGAAGCTTTGAAAACGGCAGATGTCTTATCAGGTGGTGAAAAGGTGCGATGTATGTTAAGCCGAATGATGATGCTGAGAGCGAATGTGCTTATGGTAGACGAACCAACAAATCACTTGGATTTAGAAAGTATAACAGCTTTTAACAATGCGCTAAAAAACTTCAAAGGTACTGTGTTGCTAACCACGCATGACCATGAATTTGCACAAACGGTTGGTAATAGAATCATTGAGTTAACTCCAAATGGAGTCATAGACCGTTATATGACCTTTGATGAGTATATGAGTGATAAAAAAATTAAGGAACAGCGTGATAAGATGTATGCAGTTGAGGCTTAATAATTTTATCTTATAGCAGTTAAATACTGAAATGACGTCCTTTTAATCTAAGATGAGGCATCCATTTCAGTTTTAATCTGTTCTAAAATCACTGTCGCTTTTTCAAGTTCGTCGTTGTGTACATACACTTCCTGAAATCCTTGGTTTAAGGACCCATAACCCGCTAATCGTTGTGATTCTCCTTCGTCTTTGATTATTGGAACAATACCGTTATTTTCAAGCTCACTCTTAATTCTATTGATCAAAATAAAGTTGCCTTCGTATATTTTACTATATTCTGAAGTATTCATAACACACCTTTTTAAATTTAATATAAGATACGAAAAACTTCAAAATATTACACTATATTAATTGTTATAATATTTACTGTCCCATACGGATACACTGAAATTTTTACCTGACAGGTAGCCATAATAAAGTGTTACCGCAACAAGTGATTTAAACATAAATAAAAAGATAACACCAGCATTTGCTGCTGTCTTCTGACCAGAAAATGTACCATCTGGCACTAATCCAGTTAATATCATACTCATTATAAAGACACAAAACACAAAATTCTCAAAATGCTTAAATGGCCATGCAAGTAATTTTCTGTAAGGGTTTAAATCGTTTCCCCATTTGTGTATTAAATAGTAATAACCATTACCAATAGGTGCAAATAGTAATGGGTCATCATAATTTTCAAGTTTAAATAATTTAGATGGAGCCATTATTTTAAAACCACTAATTGTGGTATTGTGATCCTTTTCCAATTGTTTTATTTTAGAAATGGCTTCGTAGGGTAAATCTCCTTTAAAAAAACGACTATCTAAAAAACGCAGTCTATAGTCTACACAAATCTTTTTTATCTGTTCTATGTGATAGATGTTATCCGATTCAAGAAGGTCAATATTAAAATGGTTTGAAGTAACATCATTGTTTTCGGATAATGACTTAAGAATGGTATTGTCCTTTTCATTGTCTTGCTGTAAAACATCCTTAACAGCTTTTAAGACTTCCTCTTCAGTATAATTTTTGTTTTTAAGTTTATTCAGCCTTTCTTCAAGATTTACATTTTTCAATATCATAAGTGCTTTTAGTTTTAAAAATAATAATCATTCTATTTACAACCAAGTCTTTAACATTTGTGTTCAATGTTTTGAGGTTCAAATTTCCTTAATTCACTTAATAGATTAAACAATTTGAATCACTTTCCTATTGTTCAAAATAATTCTAAATAAGACAGCAATAGAAAAAGACTATTGAAAAATAAATATATAGTATCTACTCGTTTCATTAGCACCTTATAATTTCATATTTTTATGGTTGTAAATTTTAACATAAAAAACCTAAAAAATGGATAATTATTCAGACACATCTGGTCTTAATGAAAGTGATGCAAGTAAATGCCCTTTTTTAAGTGGTAAGCAAAATACTGTCGGTGGTGGCGGTGTAAAAAATAGAGATTGGTGGCCAAATGAATTAAAACTTAATATTCTAAGACAGCATGCCACAAAATCAAACCCACTTGGTCAGGACTTTAATTATGCCGAAGCGTTTAAAAGTGTTGATTATGACGAACTGAAAAACGACTTAACTAAGTTAATGACTGATTCTCAGGATTGGTGGCCTGCAGATTATGGGCATTATGGAGGTTTTATGATTAGAATGGCTTGGCATAGTGCTGGTACTTACAGAGTTGGAGATGGTAGAGGTGGAGCCGGTACAGGTAACCAAAGATTTGCACCAATTAATAGCTGGCCAGATAACGGAAACTTAGATAAGGCAAGGTTATTATTATGGCCTATCAAGAAAAAATACGGGAATAAAATTTCCTGGGCAGATTTAATGATATTGGCTGGAAATGTAGCATTAGAATCTATGGGATTCCCTACCTTAGGATTTGCTGGTGGTAGAGAAGATATTTGGGAACCAGAACAAGATGTGTATTGGGGAAGTGAAACAGAATGGGGGGCAAATGAAGATCGTTACGAAGGTGGTGATTTAGAAGATCCTCTCGCGGCGGTTATGATGGGATGGATTTATGTTAACCCAGAAGGGCCTAATGGCAATCCTGATCCAATGGGTTCTGCAAAGAATGTAAGAGAAACATTTGGGCGTATGGCAATGAATGATGAAGAAACTGTTGCCTTAGTTGCAGGTGGTCACACATTTGGTAAGGCGCACGGTGCTGCCGATCCTGGTAAATTTGTTGGTCCTGAACCTCATGGAGCTCCAATGGCGGAAATGAGTATGGGCTGGAAAAACACTTACAAAAGTGGTGTTTTAGATGATACGATTACAAGTGGAATAGAAGGTGCTTGGACCCCAAACCCAACAAAATGGGATGCAGACTACTTCGAAGTCCTTTTAAATTATGATTGGGAGTTAACAAAAAGTCCAGCAGGTGCTCATCAATGGACACCTACGGCTGAGTCTAAAGCCAAAATGGCTCCAAAAGCAGGTGATCCAAATGGACATCAGGCTTTGATGATGACTACGGCCGATATATCATTAAAGGTAGATCCAGAATATAGAAAAATATCGGAAAGATTCCACAAAGACCATAAAGCATTTGAAGAGGCTTTTGCAAAAGCGTGGTTTAAATTAACACATCGTGATATGGGACCTAAAGATCGTTATTTAGGACCAGAAGTTCCTAAAGAAGATTATTTATGGCAAGACCCAATACCAAAAGTAGATTATACATTAAGCGATTCTGATATAGAGTCCTTAAAGAAAATGATTCTTGCTTCAGGTTTATCCATTTCTGAATTAGTAAGAACGGCTTGGGCTTCGGCATCAACATATAGAGATTCTGATAAGCGTGGAGGTGCAAACGGTGCTCGTGTAAGATTAGAGCCTCAAAGAAGCTGGAAAGTAAATAATCCAGAAGAATTAGATAAGGTACTTAATGTTCTTGAAGCAATTCAGAAAGAATTTAAAGGTGACGTATCCATGGCAGATTTAATTGTATTGGCAGGTAATGCAGCTGTAGAAGAAGCAGCAAGAAATGCTGGTCACAATATTTCTGTGCCATTTGCACAAGGTAGAGGTGATGCTACGCAAGAGCAAACTGACATAGAACAATTTAATTATTTGAAACCTCTTGGTGATGGATTTAGAAATTACGTAAACCCAAACTTAGATGTGAAGGCCGAGGATTTATTAGTTGATAAAGCTAATTTAATGGCATTGTCAATTCCAGAAATGACTGTTCTTGTCGGAGGAATGCGTGTATTAGGCGCCAATTATGATGGATCTAATCACGGTGTATTTACAGATAATGTAGGTCACCTTACTAACGATTTCTTTAAGAATTTGGTAGATATGACATATACTTGGAGTGCTACTTCAGAAGATGAAAAGTATTTTGAAGGTAGAGATAGAAGAACAGGTGAAGTTAAATTTACGGGTACAAGAGCCGATTTAATCTTTGGATCTAACACAGAGTTAAGAGCGGTTTGTGAAGTTTACGCTGCAAATGATGCAGAAGAGAAATTTGTCAATGATTTCGTAGCGGCTTGGACCAAAGTTATGAACGCAGATAGATTTGATTTAAAAAGTTAATTGATTAATAGCAAAATCAACCCAACGAAGGAATGTACCAACTTTGGTACATTCCTTTTTTAATTATCGTGAAAATGAACGAAAACGAACTATTTTTTAGAACTATACAGACAGGACAAATTAAAAATCTACAACTTCAATTAGATAGAAATTCTAGTCTGGCCAATATTAAAGACTCAAGGGGCTTTACACCATTGATCTTTGCGACCTATTTTGGGCAGATGGATATGGCTAGATTGCTTATTGAAAAAGGGGCAGATATTGATGGCAAGGACGCTTCTGGTAACACGGCGTTAATAGGTGTGAGTTTTAAAGGAAATATAGACTTGGTTGAGTTGCTGTTGCGTCATGGTGCAGATATTGATATTCAAAATAATGATGGCACAACAGCACTTATATTTGCTACGCAATACAACCAAGAAGCTGTTGTTGCTATTTTGTTAGGGCACAATGCGGATCAATCGTTGGAAGACAATAAAGGCAAAACGGCTAAAGACTACGCATTAGAAAAAGGGTTTGATGCTTTGGTTAAACTTTTAGGTTAAGATTTACGATTTAGCAAGTTGCTTTATTTTGATTTTAAATGCGGCAAAAAGTAAAGTAGTAAATGGACTTAGCCAGTTAAAAATGGCAAATACGAGATAATCTGCAAC
Organism: Winogradskyella aquimaris; assembly: GCF_042676105.1. NCBI lineage: Bacteria > Pseudomonadati > Bacteroidota > Flavobacteriia > Flavobacteriales > Flavobacteriaceae > Winogradskyella > Winogradskyella aquimaris. Next base: position 100,296 of record NZ_JBHTJQ010000011.1, read on the forward strand.
AGGAACACCTAGCACACCACTTTGATAGGCACCACAGGTATTCCAAGGTATTAAGACTGAGGTTACCGTACCGGAATCCTCGAGTGTTCTACTTAGGTTTTCTGGTGCTAATCCTTTGTCTTCATAGGCTTTTTTAAACATTTTTCCAGGTACTACGAGGGCTAAATATTGGTCAGATGCCGTAACATTCAAAACTAAACAACTGGCAACTGTACTTGCAAATAGTCCAAATACCGAAGTCGCTAAACTTAAAAGTGACTTGCTAATTTTAGACAGTGCACCTATGGCATCCATAACTCCACCAAACGTCATGGCACATAGAATTAACCAGATTGTACCAAGCATACCGCTCATACCTTTTCCTGAAGCAGAAAATAGACTTTTTAAAGTCTCATTATCCGTTTCTATTGTAGTACTTATAGTGATAGCATCCATTACTCCCTGGTAAGCGGATTTAATTGTTAAAGCTTCTACACCGGCTATTTGGGCTACAATTTGAGGTTGAAATATTAGAGCGAAGAGGCCTCCTAATATTGTACCTATCAATAATGCAATTAAAGGAGAAGTTTTTTTAATAATTAAGAAAATAACGAAAATTGGAACTAGAAATAACCAACCAGAAATATTAAAGGTCTTATTAATATCATTGATTAGGGTAGAGGTTTCAGCTGCACCTTCAGTATTTTGGGTAAAGCCCAAAATAATAAAAACGATAAGTGTTATAACAATAGTCGGTACTGTAGTGTATGCCATATATTTTATGTGGGAAAACAATTCACCTCCTGCCATGGCAGGAGCTAAATTTGTGGTGTCACTTAAAGGAGACATTTTATCCCCAAAATATGCCCCAGAAAGTACAGCGCCGGCAGTCATTCCCATTGGAACACCTAAAGCTTCACCAATACCTACTAAAGCTATACCAACCGTAGCAGATGTAGTCCAAGAGCTACCAGTTGCAACGGATATAATTGCACAAATTATAACGCAAGCAGCTAAAAATATGGTAGGATTTAGAATTTGTAAGCCAAAATATATCATGGCAGGTATTATACCACTAATTAACCATGTACCTGCTAATGCACCAACCATTAAGAGAATTAAAATTGCACCTGCTGTAGATTTTATGTTTTCGGCAACTTCTTCAACCATTTGATTAAAAGAGACTTTGTTGAAAAAACCTACTATTGCAGCAACAGCTGCCCCTAATAATAATATAAATTGATTGCTTCCACTTAAAGCATTATCCCCATAAACGAATACATTAAAGGCTAGCATACCAACCAATGCAAACACAGGGATTAAAGCCTCCCAAATATTAAGTTCTTTATTTTCTACTATATTTTCGTCTTGTGGTTGTCTTGGTTTGATATCTTGGCTATCCATTTATAAGATTTTGATTTGTAATGTTACAATTTTGTTAAGCCATTTGCAAATGGTTTATTGAAGTGTCTTTCTTTTTAATTATAGATAGTGGTACTTCATACTTTTGTTATGCATTTATAAAGAAAAAAAGTCTGATGAGACATCAGACTTTAATTTAATTTTTTCTGGCGTTTTAAGCCAATTCAGGTTCTAAGATATTGAGTTCTGTCATACAAGCTTTCATTATTTTGTAAGTTCGTTCGATATCCGCATCCAGTCCAATAGAAAAACGAATAAGACCATCGCTCAATCCCATTTCAATTTGTTCTTCTTCCGGAATTTCAGAGGAAGTAGAGCTTCCTGGGGCACTAAATAATGTTTTGTAAAAACCAAGGCTTACAGCCAAATAACCTAAATTTCGTTCTTGCATTAATTCCATTAATGCGTTAGCCTTTTCCAGTGATCCCACATCTATGGTGAGCATACCACCAAAACCATACATGGTGTTCATCATAGATTTAAACAGGTCATGTGATGGATGTGATGCTAGACCAGGATAAACGGTTTTTATACCATCTTTTTCAAATTTTTCTGCTAAATAATTGGCATTATGACTGTGCTGTTGCATTCTTATATGGAGCGTTCTTAGGTTTTTTAATACCGAAGCTGATCGCAAACTGTCCATAGTTGAACCTAATAACATTGCGGCTCCATCATTAACATTTCTTAATTGGTCTATGAGTTCTCGTGTACCGCAAACCACACCGCCAACAGTATCTGAGGATCCATTGATGAATTTTGTTAAACTGTGTATGACCACATCTGCACCTAATTTGGCAGGAGAGATTGACAAAGGGGAAAACGTGTTGTCCACTACCAACTTAAGATTGTATTTTTTAGCCAAGGCAGCCAATTGTTTAATGTCTGCTATTTCTAAAAGCGGATTACTTACAGTCTCGCAGTACAACACTTTGGTTTTCGGTGTAATTGCAGCTTCTACGACATCTAGTTTGGTAATGTCAACAAAGGACGTTTCAATACCCAATCTTGGTGCAAAATTTTTGAGGAAGGCATAAGTTCCACCGTAGATAGTCCTGCTGCTTACAATATGCTCTCCAGCTTCACATAGTTGTAACAGAACAGGTGTGATAGCACCCATTCCAGATGCTGTTACCGTAGCGGTTTCTGTACCTTCCATCGCAGCCAAAGCTTCACCTAAATATAGGTTTGAAGGTGATGAGTGTCGTGAATAAAGATAGCAACCATCTGCATTACCTTCAAAGGTGTCGAACATTGTTTTTGCTGACAAAAACGTATATGTTGAAGAATCTGAAATTGAAGGGTTAACACCTCCGAATTCTCCAAAGTATTGTAAGTCTTGTATATTGTTTGCGGGTTTAAAATCCATAAGTATTGATTTAATTGTTTACTCAAAATTGAGAATTATTAGATTAAAAATCAATAAGTTTTATATTTATTAGAAAATAAATCTATTTTATACTAAATAAATGGTATATTAATCTAAATTTTTAAGTATTTTATAAATTTATCCGAAAAATATTAGGTAGATGTTAGATGAAATAGACAAAAGGCTTTTAAAACTACTTCAAACAGATAGTAAACAGACTAATAAAGCGCTTTCTCATGAGCTTGGTCTATCGGTCACTGCAATTTATGAGCGTATTAAGAAGCTTGAGAATAACAAAGTAATCGGAAAATATGTTGCGCTAATTAATAAGAAGAAGGTCGAAAAAGCTTTTGTAGCCTTTTGCCATGTAAAGTTGGTACAACATTCGCAGGATTATGTTATAAAATTTGAGCAAGAAGTTCGTAAATTAGACGAAATACTAGAATGTTATCATATTAGTGGCGATTACGACTATTTAATAAAAGTGCTGGTTAAGGATATGGAGGCCTTTAGGGATTTTATGGTTAAAAAGCTAACCAAGATAGATCATATAGGAAGTACGCATAGCATGTTTGTAATTAATGAAGTAAAACATACCACTGCCATAACTTTATAATATGCAAAGTATAAAGTACAGACTTATAGAACTGTTTGTTGTTTTTATTTTGATTCCTATATGTTTTACAATGCGTTTTAATGTTTGGTTAAAATTAGCTATTGGCTTAATAGGCTTTATTTATGTTGTTTATGTCCTCTTAAAAATTGAAAATAACAAGTTTAAAATTAGGCAGCATATTAATTGGACTCAATTTTGGCAGCGTACTTTTATAAAGTTTGTTGTTGTTGCCATTCTTACAATGGCTTATGTGTATTGGTTAAATAAGGAAAGTCTTTTTGTTGTAATTTCCGAAAAACCTACACTTTGGATTTTCATATTGTTTGTTTATTCTGTTTTTTCTGTGTATCCGCAGGAGTTGGTTTATAGAACGTTTTTCTTTCAACGTTATGAATCTTTATTTAGAAGTCATGCGCTTTTCATTGCGGTTAATGCATTACTTTTTTCGTTGGCTCATTTGTTTTTTAAAAACAGTTTGGTTCTATTGTTAACGTTCTTAGGAGGTATTCTTTTTGCACTGACTTTTAAAAAAACGAAATCAACCTTATTGGTGTCCATTGAGCACGCTATTTATGGTAGCTGGCTGTTTACTGTTGGTATGGGCGAAATGCTAGGTTTTCCGAATTGATTTAATAGCTTATATTTATCCTATGAAGTATACCCAAATTAAGAAACTCTACGATTATATTTTCAAATCTTATGATAAACCATCTCTAGAAAAGCACATAGAGAAAATCATTGAGATGGATAAATTTCTTCCTTATAGCTCTACCTTTTTCTGTATAACCAATACCCAAGAATTAGCTTTTGAATACATAAGCAAAAACTTTAAGGCCTGCCTTGGTTTGGATGCTAATGAGTTGAAGGCTAAAGGTATGCGTTACTTCTGGAGTAGGATACATCCAGATGATATAGAATCTTGGTTAAGCGCCTTAAATTCTCTAATGGAATTTACTCTTCATGAAATACCGCTGGAAAAACGCCAAGATGCCAGCTACACATGGAATTTTAGATTTAAAAATGCACATGATGTCTATGTAAATATTGTTCAAAATACAACACCGCTAGTATTTGATAGTGAAAACAAGCCTATCATTGGTTTAGCACATTATACCGTATTGCATCCAGATGTGAGTCTTCAAGTTACAGCATCAGCTAAATTGCTGAATTCAAATAATGAATACGAAACAATCTACTTTAATAGCTTTTCACAAAAACTTTTACATGATGGTATTACGAATAGAGAACGCGATGTAATAAGATTATTGATATTAAATAAATCCAGTAAGGAAATTTCTGAACAATTAAATATTAGCCCTCATACTGTGGATACGCATCGTAGAAATATTCTAAAAAAGTTAAATATCTCATCTACAGGCGAATTGGTTGGTATGCTTAAATTACACCCTAACTTATTATAATTAAAAAAATACTCATTTTGAGTATTGTGATACTCATAGTTATTGTTGAGATTTGTATTGCTATTAACTTTTAGGGAATAAAGTCCATTTTTATAAGATTTAAATCTTTTAATTGTGGGCTTTTTTAATTTAATATATGCAATAGCACTTCGAAATTAATCATTGCTCTATTGGTTAATCATTATTCTAAATTGTATTTTTGTGCCACATTGATTTTTGTATGAGAATACTTTGGGTTGTTGCACTATTTCTTACTTGCAATTTATATGCGCAACAACATCCCGTTGGGATTAAAATAGGTGGAAATCTTGCAAATTTATCAGGTGATGGAACCTCAGATTTATCGACATTGTTAAACTTTCATGCCGGATTTTTTATGGAGATTGATTTAACTAAGGATATTAAAATTCAGCCAGAATTGTTATTTACGGTTTACGGTTTTAAGTTAGATGAAGGTGATGATCCAAGTGTGAGGTTAAATTATGTAGCCTTGCCAGTAATAGCTAAGTATGTTTTATCAGAAAAATTTAGTTTAGATGCTGGTCCACAAGTAGGTTTGTTGGTTACGGCTAAAAATGGTACAGGTTCTTTAGCAGACGTGAAAACAGATTTTTTTGATAGGGATTTTGGTGTTAATTTTGGTATCAGCTATGAATTTTCTGATAAGCTTAGTACATCATTGCGCTATTACATGGGCATTACAGATGTTACCAAGGTTCAAGCAAAAAACTATAATAGAGCATTTCAATTAGCATTTCAATTTAAAATAAAATAAAATTATATGAATTCTTACGATGTAGCAGTAATAGGTTCGGGACCTGGTGGATATGTAGCAGCAATACGCTGTGCACAATTGGGCATGAAAACTGCAATTATTGAAAAATATTCTACTCTTGGTGGTACATGTTTAAATGTTGGTTGTATACCAAGTAAAGCCTTGTTAAGCTCTTCGCATCATTATGAAGAAGCAACAAAACACTTTGAAGAACACGGTATTGAAATTCCAGGCGAAATCAAAGTTAATCTGGAAAAGATGATAGCCAGAAAACAAGCTGTTGTAGACCAAACAACGGGAGGTATTGATTTCTTGATGAAGAAGAATAATATTGATGTTTATGAAGGTTTAGGCAGTTTTATTGACGCTACACACATTAAAATTGAAGGTAAGGATGCCGGTGAAATCGAAGCTAAAAATATTATAATCGCTACAGGATCTAAACCATCAAACTTGCCATTTATTAATTTAGACAAGGAGCGAATCATTACCTCGACTGAAGCTTTAAAACTCAAGGAAGTACCATCGCATTTAATGATCATTGGCGGTGGAGTGATTGGTTTAGAGCTTGGACAGGTATACCGTCGTTTAGGTGCTGAGGTTACAGTTATTGAGTATATGGACAGAATCATACCAACAATGGATGCAGGCTTGTCTAAAGAGCTTAATAAGGTCTTTAAAAAGGCGAAATGCAACATGATGGTATCTCACAAAGTGAAGTCCGTTGAGCGCAAAGGTGATGAGGTGGTTATCAAAGCTGAAAATAAAAAGGGAGAAGTTATTGAATTTAAAGGAGACTATTGTTTGGTATCTGTAGGCCGTCGTCCTTATACGGATGGATTGAATGCTGAAGCCGCAGGAGTCAAACTAAATGATAGGGGGCAAGTAGAAGTTAATGAGCATTTACAAACCAATGTTTCCAATATTTATGCCATTGGTGATGTGGTGAGAGGAGCAATGCTTGCTCATAAAGCCGAGGAAGAAGGAGTGTTTGTAGCAGAAACATTAGCAGGACAAAAACCGCATATCGACTATAACCTAATTCCTGGTGTTGTATATACGTGGCCAGAAGTGGCTGCTGTGGGTAAAACAGAAGAAGAATTAAAAGAAGCTGGTACCGAATATAAAGTGGGTCAATTTCCATTTAGAGCTTTAGGTAGAGCAAGAGCAAGTGGAGATATTGATGGTTTTGTGAAAATTTTGGCCGATAAAACGACAGATGAAGTTTTAGGTGTGCACATGATTGGTGCGCGCTGTGCAGATTTAATTGCAGAAGCTGTAACAGCCATGGAGTTTAGAGCTTCAGCCGAAGATATTTCTCGTTATTCCCATGCGCACCCTACCTTTGCAGAAGCTGTAAAAGAAGCCGCTTTGGCTGCCACAGAGGATAGAGCATTACATGTTTAATATTACAAAATTAAAATCTAAAGAAGCGAACTAATATGGTTCGCTTTTTTATTTTAGCGATTATGAAGAATATATTGTTTGCTTATTTGTTAGTGCTATTATGTTTTAGCTGTGCACCTCAATTGAAAAGTACCATATTAAAAACACGTCCAACATTATCTGAAAATGATTTGATAGTTGTTTTAGATATTTCTGATGATCAACCTATAGATGAGGATTTGGTAGGGTCAATTGCGGCTAAGGATGGTGGATTGTCAGTTAACTGTACTTACTACGAAAATGTTTTAAATCTTAAAGCGTTAGCCAGAAATGCTGGTGCTAATTTGGTAAAAATAACAGAACATAAAACACCAGATAAGCGAAGTACTTGCCATAGATTAAAAGCCAATATTTATTATGTATTAAATCCAAAAGAGTACGAAACAAAGATCTTATGGCGTGCAGATAGGAAACTCACTTGGGACGATTTTAAGGGAACCCCTGACACTTTAAATTATCCCAATACCCTAGCGCTAACAAATTCCGGTTTTGGTTATGAAACAGGTATAAATTTATTCAAAGATGGTAAAGTCTTTGTTCAAAGCGTTTTTAATACTTATGATAGTTGGGTAGTTCCAGACGGCAGAAATGATTATGTGCTTCGACATGAACAAATACACTTTGATATTACAGAGATTTATTCAAGAAAGTTGAGAAAGGAATTGGCAGATGCAAAAATTAAAAGTAGCAATGCGACTGCCGCACAAGCAATATTTAAAAAGGTGTTCAGAGAGATGGAGTTAAGGCAAATACGTTACGATCAAGAGACACAACGTGGTGATAAGCAAGAAACTCAAGAGCATTGGGAAGCCGTGGTAAAGTTAGAATTAGCTAAATATGAATTTTATAAAGATAATTAAAGTTCTTGCACTAAATCTATAATTCTTAAGCGTTTAGCGTAGTTGTCTTCATTGATGTCTCTAACAAAACAGTAAGCACTAATGTCATCATTATCTACCTTCGCTTTGAGTTCTTCAACGGTACACGGGCCAAACTCTTTAGATTTTGAAATGTAGTAGAACTCGTGTTTGTGTATGACCTTACTCACCTTCTTTTTGTATTTTTCTTTCAAATACTCCTGAATATCCTCAATCGAATTTAACTCTTCAGAATAATTTGTTGTATTAATATATAAGGCAAATTCTTCTTTGTCTTGATGGTTTAAAACCAAAATATCATCATCTTTAAAATAAGCTTTAACAGTAATGGTGCCATCTTCGGTTTCAATAGTAAAGATATTTTGAATGCTTAGGTTCCAAGATGTTTTTATGGTTGTGTCTTTTCTTTCAATTTCTAAAACATTATTATCTCTAAACGTATAAATGGCTTTCTTTTTAGAGATTCCATTTACCAGCACCCATTGCTGATTTATGAAATGCGAATCATAATGGCGTTCGTAATCAAAAGCATTTAGATTAGGTATGGTATTATGAAGATTTACGCTCATTAAGCAGTTAATAATGACAGTCTAGCGACTATTATAACGATAGATATGGACTTTTATTTAGGGAAAGTTATAAAAAAAATAGTGCATTAAAAAGCCTGTGCACGGCGATTCGATAAAAGGTAAATTACTAATTTGTATATGACATGCATAGTTTAAATATGAACATCTGTTTTAAAATCAATATTTTTGAAAAAAATATACATGGAAGCTCTAACACTTACAACGCCAGCATTATTATTCTCTGCGATATCTCTGATTATGTTGGCCTACACTAATAGATTTCTTGCTTATGCGGCTATTATAAGAAACCTTAGCGATAAATACTTAGAACGAAAGGAAGAAGCACTTGTAAGACAGATTAACAATTTAAAATTGAGATTGAATCTTACACGATGGATGCAAATATTTGGTATTTCAAGTCTTTTACTCTGTGTTCTAACTATGTTTTTGATTTATATAGAACAGCAATTATTAGCAACGTGGGTGTTTGGTATTGCCTTATTGTTGCTCATTTTGTCCTTAGCGCTTTTAATCAGGGAAATCCAAATTTCTACACAAGCTTTACAGCATCATCTCCAAGACGTCGAAAATCAAATAAATGAGTGATCAGTATTTTGTTACTTACGTTTCTTCTTATTTCGTTTGTTGTAATTCTTATCACCTCTGGTTTTAGGCTTTTTATATTTCTTAGCAATTTCCCTTCGGTAAGAACCTCCTAAATTTACTTTTTTATTTTTGTCTTTCTTTTCATGAAAAGCCGGTCCTGCTACATCTTCTTTTCTTCTTTTGGTTGGGTTGTTTCGTTCTCGGATCTGAGGACGCTCTTCTTCAATCAATTCGTTAGAAATTTCTACCGTTTCAGGAATATCAAGTGAATCAATATCCAATTGCATTAAAGCTTCAATGCGCTCTCGTGCATCTTGTTCTTTTTCAGTAGAGAACAATAAGGTATGCCCTAACTTTTCTGCACGGCCGGTTCTACCAATGCGGTGCATGTAGTTTTCAGGGTAATCAGGTGTGTCAAAGTTAATAACGTGTGTCACATCATCTATATCTAATCCTCTTGCCATGACATCTGTAGCTACTAATAATCTGTGTTTTCCTTCACTAAATTGTTCTATACTTCTAAGTCTGTAATTTTGTGTTTTGTTAGAATGAATCACACAGCATTCACCAGGAAAGAGCTCTTCAAGCTTGTCGAACAAACGATCTGCCATTTTCTTATAAGCTACAAAGATTAATACTCTCGAAAATTCATCTTTATCGCTCAACAAATATTCCAGCAAATTAACCTTGGTATAAAAGTTCGGGACATTATAGCGTTGTTGCTTAATATTTTCTAAAGGAGTTCCAGAAACTGCAATCTGAATTTTTGTAGGGTTGATAAAAAAATCAGTAATCAACTCATCAACATCAGCAGTCATTGTTGCCGAAAACATAATGTTTTGTCTGCGTTCTGGTAGAATATCAAAAATATTCATTAGTTGATGCCTAAATCCTAAGTCTAACATCACATCAACCTCGTCTATCACTAATTTCTGAATAGATTTAAGTTGTAGAACTCTGCTAACAGCAAGATCGTACAAACGGCCTGGCGTAGCAACTAAAATATCTAAGCCTTGGGCAACCGCTTGTTTTTGTGTGTTAATATTTGTGCCTCCATAAACCCCTAAAACACGATTGTTAATGTACTTAGATAGTTTTTGAATTTCACTAACCACCTGTACAACCAACTCCCTCGTTGGTACTAAAACCAAAACCCTTGGGTTGTCTTGCCTAGAGTATTTGAGGTGACGCAAAATAGGTAACATGTAGGCAAAGGTTTTACCAGTACCAGTTTGTGCAATACCAACTACATCTTTACCTGAGGCAATAATGTTAAATGCTTCTGTCTGAATTGGAGTAGGAGTTTCAAATCCTAAGTCCTCAATGGCATTGTATAAAGGGGTATTTAAGTTTAAATCTTGAAAAGTCACAGGTATGGATTTTGTGCAAAGCTACCATTTATAATCTATATCAGTTTAGCAAACTGCTATTTACTGTTATACTATAGGTAGCGCTAAAGGTTTCATTGGCTTCTAAAGCTACAATGCCTTCTTTGTCTTTGAGTAGTTGATTAGTGTTTTCTGAATCTGCAATGCCAATCCAAGGCTCAATACAAACATAAGGTGCGTTTGGTTTTGCCCAAATGCCTAAAAAAGGAAAGCCTTCAAAATTAACTTTCAAAACTTCACCTTTGTCTTGGTGTTTTAATGCCACTTGTCTCGATTTTAAATCCTTAAAAATCAACGCATCTTCATTAAATAATTCGCCATGGAGGTTTATGGTATTTGGTGAATTAAAAACAGATTTTGTTTTATCTGTAACCAATCCTGTGGCCATATTGAGCAAATGGGATTTACTGGTTTCTTCGCTTTCAAATTCTAAAAAATAATCAGTATAGGTTTCCTCTTCATACACAGGGCAAGCAAAAGCAGGATGCCCTCCTAATGAAAAATACATAGTCTTATTGTCTTTGTTCTTTACGGTATGATGTAACAAAAGTTCATTATCCTTCAGTTCATAGGTAATCAAAAACTCAAACTCAAAAGGGTAAATAGCTCTTAATTGATCATTTGATTTTAATTGGAAGGTCATTTCAGAATTTGAATTAGAAATCATTTTAAAGTCTTTGTTATGTCTTACAAAACCATGCTTTGGCATACTGTATTTTTGACCGTCATAGATATAGCTATTCTCTTTCATGGAGCCGATGATTGGAAATAAATTGGGTGCATGACTTCCCCAGACCTCAGGATTGGCTTCCCAGATAAACTCGATGTTGTTTTTAGTGGACCGTATACTGCACAGCTCAGCTCCTATTTGATTAACCTCAATTCTTAGCAGGTTGTTTTCTATAAAAGGCATGGATTTTATTTTTTTATTGAAATATACAATTCTTATACCTTAGAATAGGTATTCTCATTATTTTTACGACATTAATTTACCCTATTGAGAACATCATATAAGCAAACATTATTAAATCCTGAAGTTTTTAAGCAGCAGTTGTTGTTTTGGGCACAACAATCTGATGATGTTGTTTGGTTGGATTCTAATAATCATAATGAGCGCTATACTGATTATGATGCTATTTTGGCTGTAGATGCCTTTACGAGCTTACAGACTGATTATACCAATGCTTTCGAGCGCTTAGATGAGTACCAGAAAACGACAAAAGATTGGATTTTCGGTTACCTCAGTTATGATTTGAAAAATTCAGTTGAAGACTTGGAGTCTCATAATTTTGATGGATTAGGATTCCCGGAATTGTATTTCTTTCAGCCTAAAAAAATAATTTTTATTAAAGGCGATACAGTAGAATTCCAATATTTAAACATAGTTGATGATGATATTCAAAATGATTTTGTTAATATCAATCAAACTGTCATTTCGGAAGATGCAGATAACTCCCATGATACTATCAAGGTAAAACTAAGAATTCATAAGGACGAATACTTTGAAAAAGTAAAAACGATGTTAGCTCATATTCACAGAGGTGATATTTATGAAGCTAATTTTTGTCAGGAATTTTATGCCGAAGATTCCTTAATAAATCCGTTGGAGACTTACAATCGGTTGAATCAAATTTCAAAACCTCCTTTCGCTACTTTTTTTAAGACGTTTGATAAATATTTAATGTCTGCTTCACCAGAACGTTATCTTAAAAAAATAGGAAACAAGGTCATTTCCCAACCTATAAAAGGAACAGCAAGACGCTCAGAAGACAAGGAAGAAGATCAAAAATTAGCGAAAGATTTAGGAAATGATCCTAAAGAACGCAGCGAAAATATCATGATAGTAGATCTGGTAAGAAATGACTTGTCGCATACAGCAACTAAAGGCAGCGTTAAGGTTGAGGAATTATGCAAGGTCTATTCTTTCTTGCAGGTGCATCAAATGATATCAACTATAACTTCAATAATATCAAATGATACATATCCTGTAGAGGTCTTAAAAACAACGTTTCCTATGGGCAGCATGACAGGTGCACCAAAGATTTCGGCAATGAAAATTATTGAAGATTTAGAGGAAACCAAACGTGGCTTATATTCAGGTGCGGTAGGTTATTTTTCACCAGATGGCGATTTTGATTTTAATGTAGTCATTAGGAGTATCCTTTACAATGCCAGCAATAATTACTTGTCATATTCTGTGGGTAGCGCTATCACAGCACAAAGTGATCCTTTAAAGGAATATGAAGAATGTTTGGTAAAGGCCAAAGCGATGCGCGAAGTTTTGGAGCATTAAAAAACTTTGGCTATCAACGCAACCTTCTCAGTATTTTTTCATCTATAATTTTGAATTTAATAGCTAAATCATGATGAAGAGAAATCTCAAATTTTTGCTGCTCTCGCCTTTTCTTATGGCTATACTTTGTGAACCAGAGGAGGATACTTGTGGTATTGATAACCCTGAGAGCTATATTGTAAATGTTGAAAATAATGCTGAATCATATGAGCAAAACGAAACAATTTGGCTTAATGCGCGAACCACTTCTATGCTAGTAGATTTTTGTACAGAAACAGAAGAACCAGAGCTCATTACAGATGCTGAAGTATTTTTAGATGGATTGTTTGTATTAAAACTTAATAATTCGTCAATGCTCAATGCGCAAGTATTTAATGATGCCGAAGTCATTTATGATGTTGGAGAAGCTTACAGTTTTAATAGTTGTTCCAACGCAATAAATTGTTTGCCTCAGCTCACAGATGATAATCAATTTTATCAGTACCGTTTAGGGGTTTCAGTTAATACACCAGGCGATTATTGTATTGTCAATGCTAGAGATAGTTATTTTAATTTAGAACAAGAAAACAATGCCAACATCTTCAGTAGCTATAATACATTAGAGGATAGGATACGATTTCAAAACTGTGGTGATACCTACACAAGAAATGGGACTGATGGGTTTTATTTTTTTAGTATTAACTAGTCAATACATGGTTTTTATTCCAAATGGCTCCTAAAACTCTTTTTGACCTTATCAAAGATGAGCTCAACACGAGACGTTGCAATGTTTTTAATCTTTGCAATGTCTTCAAAGTCCAGATTACCAAAAATGTACAAATCCACAATGTTTGAAATATTTATAGGTAACCAACTATAAAAGCGTCCAAACACTTTTGGGGATTGAGTTTTAGATAAATTCTCTAGTTCAAAAGCTTTAAGGATAGAAGTTTCTTTATCTTCATATAAATACAACTCATTATCCATATCTTGTCTGTAAGATATATCGTTTAATTCGGTATTAAGAATAAGATCTAAATCGGCATCAATGGTATAATCTTCTCCAAGTTTAGCAATTTCATTTTTTCTAATTTCGTCGGTGCTTATCGTATTTTTATGAAAGACTTCTTTTTTAAAAAGTTCGTTCATGTAGTTATCAACAAGTTTGAATAGTTCTAGTTTTACGGCCATACGTTCGGCTTCAATATTAAAGCCATTACTGTAAAGTTGTATGATACATTCATCTATTATTCCATTAGAGGAGTACATGTTTTTTGGTAGTATCCCTGTTGATTCCGCAATATAAATTCTATGCTTTACGTATGGGTGTAGATGTTGCACTGCCGAAAGTACTTTTTTATCAAAAGCAGTTTGTGCAGATTTTGATGAGAGTTCTTTAAAAGTGCTCATAACCATGATTTTAAAATTACATTTCTAAAGTTACCAATAAAGGAATCAATGCAGTATGATTTTTATCATTTTTAACGAATTAAAAGCCACTCACATTATTGTATATTTACATTATGCTAAATGCTTTTAAGTCTCATATAAATACCAATTTTTCATTTTTGAACAGTGCCAAATGTGTTATTGCTATTTCTGGTGGCATTGACAGTGTGGTATTGGCTCATCTTTGCCAGAAGCTCAACATCAGTTTTGCTTTGGCGCATTGCAATTTCAATTTAAGAGGAAAAGAAAGCGATGCCGATGAAGAGTTTGTATTGGATTTGGCGGACCAATTGGATGTTGAAGTTTTTATTCAGAATTTTGATACGGAGACCTATGCGAAAGAAAACAAATGTTCTATTCAAATGGCAGCACGAGAGTTGCGATATGACTGGTTTTCGGAATTAGCACAACAACTAAACTTTGATTATATCTTAACGGCGCATCATGCAGATGATAATCTCGAAACATTTTTAATCAATTTTACCAGAAGCACAGGACTCAACGGGTTAACAGGAATCCCCGCACTAAATGATAATATTGCCAGACCATTGTTGCCGTTTTCTAGAGAAGGCATTGAAACGTTTGCAAAAGCTGAAAACATATCATGGAGAGAGGACAGTAGCAATACATCAAGAAAGTATTTAAGGAATAAATTGCGGCATGAGGTGGTGCCGATTCTAAAGGAGATTAATCCACAATTAATAGATAGTTTTCAGAGCACGTTGCAACATTTAAACGATACTGCAGATATTGTGGAAGAAAGTCTGAATGCGGTGGCAAAAAGAGCCATAGAGCGGATAGATGAAAATTATGTTACATTCAAAGTATCAGAATTCAAAAAAGTAAATAATCCTAAAGCCTATTTATTTGAAATGTTTAAGGATTATGGATTTTCTGAGTGGAACGATGTTGTGAATTTATTAGAGGCAGAAACAGGAAAGTATGTGGCGTCTAATACCCACAAACTCACCAAGCATCGTGAATTTCTAATTCTAACTGAACTGTGTCATTCGGGGCAAAGTGAAGAATCTCTATTTGTTGCAAAAGATAATCCCTCTGTGAAAACACCAATTGGTATTTTATATTTTGATGATCAAGATTCATTTGAAGATAATTCTAAGACGACCATTTTTGCAGATGCTGAAAAATTGAAATACCCATTGCAGGTCAGAAAATGGCAAACAGGAGATATCTTTTATCCATTGGGGCTTAAAGGCAAAAAGAAAGTTAGTAAATATCTTAAAGATGAAAAGTTAACACCTATTGAGAAAGAAAACACTTGGGTTTTAACTTCAGAAAATAAAATAGTCTGGGTTGTTGGGAGAAGAGCTGATGAGCGTTTTAAGGTTTCAGACCAAACAAATCAAATTTTAAAAATAGAATTAAAAGCTTAATCTACTGACGCCTCGAGCACAGTCGAGAAGTCTTATTAATATTTATGACACTTAAAGGACACATTGTAGATATTCAAAACCAGAGCATCTTTAAAGGTGAAATCACCATAGAAAACGGTAAGATAAAATCAATTGAGGAAAAGTATTGTGAAGAAAACCACTACATCTTACCAGGATTTGTGGATGCCCATATCCATATCGAAAGCTCCATGTTGGTGCCATCAGAATTTGCTAAAGTAGCAGTAAAGCACGGTACAGTGGCCACAGTTTCTGATCCGCACGAAATTGCCAATGTGCTTGGTGTAAAAGGTGTGGAATTTATGATAGAAAACGGAAAGCAAACGCCATTAAAGTTCAATTTTGGAGCACCAAGTTGTGTGCCTGCAACTTCTTTTGAGTCGGCTGGAGCTATAATAGATTCGGATGGTATCAAAACTTTAATGGCCAATCCAGATATTAAATATTTAGCCGAGATGATGAACTATCCAGGTGTGATTTACGACGATTCCGAGGTGCTTAAAAAAATTGAATGGGCAAAACATTACAATAAACCCATTGATGGTCATGCACCAGGTTTGAGAGGTGACGATCTGACTAAATATATTTCTGCAGGTATTTCTACCGATCACGAGTGTTTTACTCACGATGAAGGTTTAGAAAAGCTTCAAAAGGGCATGAAAGTCATTATTCGAGAGGGTAGTGCTGCCAAAAATTTTGAAGCTTTGATTGGTTTGTTAGATGAGCACTACCAAAAGATGATGTTCTGTAGTGATGATAAACATCCAGATGATTTATTAATTGGGCATATTAATCAGCTGTGCGCTAGGGCAATTACTAAGGGCAATGACATTTTTAAAGTCCTTCAGACGGCTTGCGTCAATCCAGTTAAACATTACAATTTAGATGTTGGCTTATTGCAAGTCGGTGACACTGCGGATTGTATTCTGGTTGAAGATTTAACCGACTTTAAAACCCTTCAAACCTATATTAATGGCGAATTGGTTTATGATTACGGTGAATCTAAAATTAAGCATGTCAACTTCGAAAACTTAAACAACTTCAATACCAACAAAAAAGCAGTTGAAGAATTTAGAGTTGAATCTAACGCGAAGCAAATCCGAGTGATTGAATGTTTAGATGGTGAATTAGTTACTGAGGAAATCATTGAAAATACGACTATTAAAGATGGCAATCTAGTCTCAAACACAGAAAACGACATCTTAAAAATGACGGTCGTAAACCGCTATCAAAACTATAGGCCAGCTATGGCGTTCATTAAGAATTTTGGACTTAAAGAAGGTGCTATAGCAAGCTCAGTTGGCCACGATTCGCATAATATTATTGCTGTTGGAGTATCTGATGAGGCCATTTGTAAAGCAGTTAACCTTATTATCGAAAATGAAGGAGGTATTTGTGCCATAAGCAATACTGAGCAAAAGGTGGTTGCGTTGCCTGTAGCAGGCATTATGAGCGATAAAGATGCCGAAACCATTGGGAAACAATATGCAGATTTAGATAAAATGGCGAAACATATGGGTTCTAAACTTCATGCACCATACATGAGCTTATCCTTTATGGCTTTGTTGGTAATACCGGCTTTAAAACTGAGTGATAAAGGCTTGTTTGATGGAGGAAAGTTTGAATTTACGGACCTAATGTTGGCTACATCTTAACATTTTCTTCAAACTTTTGTATAGTATTAAAAGGTTATCTTTGAGCTTTTCGAAAAAATCCAGCCCAATTATGATTAAGAATTTTACCCTTATTTTATTGTTATTTGTTGCACTTGTAAGTTGCAAAGAAGAAAAACACCAAGCTCTTGAAAATCCCGAAACAGCAAAAGTTGAAGATACATTTGTAAAGGATAATTACACCAAAAAAGAGGTCATGATTACCATGAGAGATGGTATTAAATTGTATACTACCATATATTCGCCAAAAGACACTTCCAAAACATATCCAATTTTAATGATGCGAACTCCATACAGTTGTAAACCTTATGGTGAGGATAACTTTAGAAGTAAGATTGGACCCAACAAATATCTGATGGAAGAAGGAAATATTATGGTGTACCAAGATGTACGTGGCCGTTGGAATAGTGAAGGGGTTTACGATAATATGCGTGCTTACATTCCAAACAAATCAGGAAATGAAACAGACGAAGCAAGTGATACTTACGATACAATAGAATGGTTAATCAATAATGTTGAAAATAATAATGGCAAGGTTGGTACATATGGTATTTCGTATCCTGGATTTTATGCCACCTATTCGCTTTTAGATGCCCACCCAGCATTAAAGGCGGTTTCTCCACAAGCTTGTATTGGGGATTTCTTTTTTGATGACTTTATCCACAACGGAGCCTATTTACTGAGTTATTGGAGAGCGACTTCAGTTTTTGGTTATATGAAGAATAAACCTACTACCGAATCTTGGTATGAATTCCCAGATATAGGTACCGAAGATCAGCACCAATTTTTCTTGAATCATATGCCTTTAAGTAAATTGAATAAATTCTACGATAGTACCAATGTGTTTATGGAACAGCTAAAAACACACGTCACTTATGACGATTTCTGGAAAAGTAGAGGGATTGTTCAGCATTTAAAAGACATTAAGCCAGCAACAATGGTCGTTGGTGGTTTGTTTGATGCTGAAGATTTGTATGGCCCTTTTAATACCTATAAAAGTATTGAAAATAATAGTAATAATTACAATACTGTCGTATTTGGACCATGGAGTCATGGAGATTGGGCAAGAACTAGAGAACGACAAGTTATAGGTAATATTTACTTCGGTGATAACATTTCGGATTATTTTCAAAAGGAAATTGAAACTAAATTCTTTAATCATTTCTTAAAAGGTGAGGGCGATGGCAAAACCGGATTGCCAGAAGCCCACATGTTTAATACAGGTACTAAAAGATGGGAATCCTTTGAAAGTTGGCCACCAGAAAACACGTCTAAAGAAAGCTACTTTTTGCAACCGTATGAGCGTTTAACGCAACGTGCGACAAGAAACATCGCGACATCAGATTTTATCAGTGACCCTAAAAAACCAGTGCCTTATATTGAAGATATTAAGGTGGTTTTTACACCGCGTAAGTTCATGACGGATGATCAACGTTTTGCGTCAAGACGTCCAGATGTATTGACTTTTGAAACTGAAATATTAGAGGAGGATATTACGCTTGCTGGTGATATTTTAGCTAAACTAAATGTGTCTACTACGGGTACTGCAGCCGATTGGATTATAAAAGTAATTGATATTTTTCCTTCAGATACAGAAAACACGGAAGATGTACAAGATCATTTAAAGTTAAGTAATTATCACATGATGGTGCGTAGTGAAGTGCTACGTGGCCGTTTTAGAAATAGTATGGAAAAACCAGAACCTTTTGTGCCGAATCAAAAGACGGCGGTGAATATTAAATTGCAAGATGTGTTTCACACCTTTAAAAAGGGTCATAAGATTCAGGTACAAGTTCAGAGTACATTCTTTCCTTACATAGATGCCAATCCACAAACTTATGTAGATAATATTTTTGAAGCCAAAGAAGAAGATTTTAAAGTGCAAACGCATAGGGTTTTTAATGATTCCTCAATTGAGTTTACAGTTTTAAAATAATTGTATGCATCACTTTTTAGTTGTATAAGTGCCAATTATCCAGTCAACATATAAACCTCCATTTTGGGCGAAGAAGAGCTTTGTGTCTACGGTTTTTTCAGGATTGGCCAGAACAGTTAATGGTTTAGAACAAATCAGAGAGCGCATTGAACTCCCAGACGGGGATTTTATAGATGTAGATTGGAGCTATGCTAAACAACGGTCAAAAAAAGTAATTATTCTATTACATGGTTTAGAAGGCCATGCACAACGGCCATACATTACAGGGACTGCCAAGCTATTCAATGAAAATGGTGTAGATGCATGTGCCGTAAACTTTAGAGGCTGTAGTGGTGAGCCTAACCGATTATTTAGAAGTTACCACTCGGGTGCTACCGAAGATTTAGAATCAGTTATAAGCCATATTTTAGAGAAAGATCAACACAAAGAAATTTATGTTAAAGGTATTAGTCTGGGAGCCAATATGGCTTTAAAATATGTAGGCGAACGAGATGACCTTCCAAAGGAATTAAAGGGAATTATCGCTGTTTCTTCACCGTGCTATTTAAAAGGTTCATGTGATGCCTTAATGCATTTAAAAAATCGACATTATGCGATTCGGTTTTTGGCACATCTTAAAACCAAGTTAAAGCCTAAGTTGAAGCAATTCCCTAAGGATATCTCTACTGCAGATTTTAATGCTATTAAAACTTTAGCCGACTTTGACGATGTGTATACCTCAAAAGCACATGGGTTTAGAGATGCCTTGGACTATTATGAGCAGGCCAGTAGCTTGCAATATTTGTCAAATATTAATATTCCCACTTTAATAATTAATGCACTTAATGATTCTTTTTTATCTGCAGAATGCTATCCGGTAAGAGAGGCCAAACAAAACCCAAACCTCCATTTAGAAATGCCAAAGTACGGTGGGCATGTTGGATTTATAGATAAAGGGAATGTGTACTATAACGAGCAACGTGCTTTAGATTTTGTAAATCAACTTTAATTTGTAGATTTAAGCAAACCAATTATTTATGCTTAAAAAAGTATTTGGAAGTGCCGTTTTTGGTGTAGAGGCCACGACGATAACCGTAGAAGTTAACGTGGATAAGGGTGTAGGATATCACTTGGTTGGACTTCCAGATAATGCCATAAAAGAGAGCAATTACCGTATTGCTGCAGCTTTGCAAAATAACGGTTACAGAATTCCAGGAAAGAAGATTACTATTAATATGGCACCAGCCGACTTGCGTAAGGAAGGTTCGGCTTATGATTTGACTTTGGCTATTGGAATATTAGCAGCATCTAATCAAATAAAAACTGAAAATCTAGACGACTATCTCATTATGGGGGAGTTGTCTCTAGATGGCAGTTTACAGCCTATAAAAGGTGCGCTGCCTATCGCTGTAAAAGCTAGGGAAGAAGGATTTAAGGGTTTTATTTTACCTAGTCAAAATGCTAAAGAAGCTGCAATCGTAAATGACTTAAAGGTCTACGGTGTAGATAATATAACGCAAGTTATTAATCACTTTGATAAAGGTGAAACCATAGAACAAACCATTATAAACACACGAGAGGAATTTTATAAAAATCTTGATTTTCCAGAATTCGATTTTGCAGATGTCAAAGGTCAGGAAAGCATAAAACGCTGCATGGAAATTGCGGCAGCAGGTGGGCATAATATTATTCTTATTGGCCCGCCAGGTTCTGGTAAAACAATGCTAGCTAAACGTTTGCCAAGTATTTTGCCGCCAATGACATTGCATGAGGCTTTGGAAACGACTAAAATTCATTCGGTGGTTGGTGGTGTAAAAGATCATACAGGTTTAATGGCGCAACGACCCTTTCGAAGTCCACATCACACCATTTCAAATGTCGCTTTAGTTGGTGGTGGGAGCTATCCGCAACCTGGTGAAATTTCCTTATCTCATAATGGGGTACTGTTTTTAGACGAGTTACCAGAATTTAAACGAGAAGTGCTAGAAGTGATGCGACAACCTCTGGAAGACAGAGAGGTCACGATTTCCAGAGCAAAATTTACGGTGACATACCCCAGCTCATTTATGTTAGTTGCCAGTATGAATCCTAGTCCTAGTGGTTATTTTAACGATCCTGATGCACCGGTAACCTCTAGTCCCGCAGAAATGCAGCGCTATTTGAGTAAAATTTCAGGCCCACTCTTAGATCGTATCGATATTCATATTGAGGTTACTCCAGTGCCATTTGAAAAACTTTCAGATGATAGAAAAGGTGAGTCGTCAGTAGAGATTAGACAGCGCGTCACTGCAGCAAGAGAGTTACAGACGAAGCGGTTTAAAGATTTAGAAAATGTGCATTATAATGCCCAAATGAATACAAAACAAATACGTGAATATTGTAAGTTGGATGAAAAGTCATTGGAATTGCTAAAATCTGCTATGGAACGTTTGAACCTTTCTGCGAGAGCTTATGACAGAATCTTAAAAGTATCAAGAACTATAGCAGATCTGGAAGGTTCTGAAGAAGTGACTGGTGCACACATTAGTGAGGCCATTCAATATCGAAGTCTGGATAGAGAAGGATGGTTAGGGTAATGTTTCTAATTCGCATTAAGCCGTCATATAAATTTCAAAATAAACTATGAAATACAAAATCATCATAATAGTGCTTCTTCTTTGTTATAATTGTAACAATCAAAAAGATAAGCCGATTGAAACTACTTTTGAAGCACAAAAACAGGTTCAGAGAGTTTCGGTACCAAAACTCAATTTAGAGCAAGCCAATCGCTTGGCCCAGTTACCAATACATTGTATCAATACAGAATATCCTAACAAACTAGGACAGGTTTTAGGAGGTAATGAAGATCTAAAATCACCTCAAGAATTGCATCCTGCTTTTTATGGTTGTTTTGATTGGCATTCGGCTGTGCATGGGCATTGGAGTTTGGTAAAACTATTGAAAGAATTTCCGGATTTGAATAATCGTGAAGCTATTATTCAAAAATTATTAGCTAACATTTCAAATGAAAATATAGTGCAAGAGGTTTTGTATTTTAAGGGAAAACACAATACGTCCTACGAGCGCACTTATGGTTGGGCTTGGTTGCTTAAACTGGCTGAAGAGTTGCATACGTGGAATCATCCAAGTGCCCGAATACTAGAAGAAAATCTTCAGCCACTTACAGATTTAATTGTGGAGCGTTATTTTGAGTTTCTGCCAAAATTGAATTATCCCATCAGAGTAGGAGAGCACCCAAACACAGCCTTTGGATTGAGTTTTGCCTACGACTATGCTTTAGCAGTAGAAAATGTCGAGTTGCGGAATATGATTGATAAGCGTGCTAAAGACTTCTACTTAAATGACCAGAACTGCCCTCTGGAATGGGAACCCAGCGGATTCGATTTTTTATCGCCATGTTTAGAAGAAGCCGCCTTAATGAAACGTGTGTTGCCTAAAGACAAATTTTTAGCTTGGATGAATGATTTTCTTCCGGAGCTTAGCCAAAAGGATTTGCATATTGAGGTGGGTAAAGTATCGGATAGAACAGATGGTAAATTGGTGCATTTAGATGGTGTCAACTTTTCAAGAGCTTGGAGTTTAAATTATATCGCTAAAGACTTGCCGGAATTTAACCATCTTCAAAATTTGGCAAACAAGCATATTGACTATTCTTTACCAAACATTGTTGGTGATAGTTATGAGGGTGGTCATTGGTTGGGGAGCTTTGCCATCTATGCGTTAAATTCTATCAATAACTAATGAAAAACTGGTTCCGAAATATTGGGCCAGGACCTTTGGTTGCGGCTGCTTTTATTGGTCCTGGAACAGTGACGGTTTGCACCTTGGCAGGCGTAAACTTTGGATATACTTTGCTTTGGGCAATGGTGTTATCTGTCATTGCCACCATAGTGTTGCAGGATATGGCTGCACGACTGGGTATTATTTCTCAAAAAGGACTCTCTCAAGTCATTCGAGAGGAAATTAAAAATCCAGTTTTAAGAGCATTAAGTATTATATTGATATTATCTGCCATTGTTATTGGGAATGCAGCTTACGAAGCGGGAAATATAAGTGGTGGGGCGCTGGGCTTAGAATCATTAGTGGGTCATCAAACGCTTAACTTGTTTCAGTATAAAGTGTCTGCGATTCCTTGGATATTAGGGTTTTTAGCTTTCGTGCTTTTGTTCCTCGGAAAATACAGAATACTTGAGAGGGTTTTGGTGGGTTTGGTAATCTTGATGAGTTTGGCATTTCTTTCAACAGCAATACTAACTGAACCGGAGGTTTTAAGCATACTTAAAAATATGTTGGTGCCTCAATTCCCAGAGGAAAGCATATTAACTATTGTGGCACTTGTTGGTACAACTGTAGTACCTTATAATTTGTTTTTACATGCCTCATTAGCTAAAACCAAATGGAAAACTAATTCAGCTATTGGATCAGCTAGAAAAGACACAATTTTAGCTGTAGTTCTTGGTGGTATGGTATCTATGGGTATTATCATTTCTGCAGCCGCTATTAAAACTGAAAATATTAATAATGCAGCAGACCTCGCATTGGCACTAGAACCACTTTTTGGTACAAACGCAAAGTATTTTTTATCTATTGGGTTGTTTGCTGCGGGTCTTACAAGTGCTATCACCGCACCTTTAGCAGCAGCCTATGTAGCTAGTGGATGCTTAGGATGGCGCGCCAACTTAAAATCGTGGCGTTTTAGAGCTGTATGGATGTTTGTCCTAGGGCTAGGTGTCATTTTTTCTTCTTTGAGTTTTAAATCCATTGAAATCATAAAATTTGCACAGGTTGCAAATGGCTTATTGTTACCAATCATTGTAGGGTTTCTGTTATGGGTTATGAATAAAACAACGGTATTGGGAATCTATAAAAACACAAAATTTCAGAATATTTTGGGCCTGATTATTTGGGTTATTACTATCTTTTTAGGATTGAAAGGAATTTTAAGTGTTTTTAATCTTATATGAGTTTTAAAACAATAGATATAAATGCAGATGTTGGTGAAGGGTTGAATAACGAAGACATCCTTATGCCTTATTTATCATCTTGTAATATTGCATGTGGTGGTCATGCGGGCGATTTAGAAACAATGACAAAAGTTGTTAGGTTAGCCAAGCAATATAAGGTGAAAATTGGTGCACACCCATCATTTCCGGATAAAGAAAATTTTGGTAGGGTTGCATGTGATATGCCAGCTGCAGATTTATTTAGTAGCTTAAAATCCCAAATAAGAAGTTTACAAGAAGTACTTTATAAAGAAAATGTGCAATTACATCATATAAAACCTCATGGTGCACTTTATAATTTGGCTGCTAAAGATGAGAAAATAGCTAAAGTTGTAGTTGAGGTCTTTAAAAGTATCGCTATGCCCATTCAACTTTATGCTCCTTATAAGTCTGTGATTGTAAAACTTGCTAAAGATGAAAAAATAGAGGTGACTTTTGAAGCGTTCGCAGATCGAAATTACAACAGTGATTTATCGCTGGTGTCACGAAAAAACAACAACGCAATTTTACATGAAAACTCCAAAATATTGGATCATGTTTTGAATATGATTCATCGCGAAAAAGTAACCGCAGTTAATGGGGTAGAAGTGTCTATAAAAGCATCTACGTTTTGTGTCCATGGAGATACTAAAAACGCATTTGATATTTTAGATTTTTTAACCAAGGAATTACCAAAATATAATGTAAGAATTCAATAAGTTTTTATGGAGTATAAGTTAAAATTTTCATGCTATAACGAGCGCTCAATTTTAATTGAATGGCCTTCACTTATTGATACAAATATATTGAAAAGTATATTGAATTTTAAAAAAATTATTCAGAGTCATTATGTTAAACAAAGTGTTGAAATAATCAATGCATTTAACTCAATATTAATTATATATGATTACACTATAGATAATATCAATGATGAAATATTGAGGTTAAAATCATTAAAAATTAATGAAATTGATATTGAAGATCTAAAACCTAACTTATGGGAAATTCCCGTGTGTTATGGCAACGATTTTGGAGTTGATTTGGATGATTTTTCTAGTAAAAAAGACCTCTCAAAGAGAGAGGTTATAGACCTTCATTCCAAAGTAAATTACACCATTTATTTTATAGGGTTTTTGCCTGGCTTTTTGTACTTGGGAGGGTTGGATAAAAAGCTGAATTTAGACCGAAAATCAACCCCAAATTTATATGTAGAAAAAGGGTCTGTTGGGATAGGTGGAAACCAAACAGGAATTTATCCACAGGACAGTCCGGGAGGATGGCATATTATTGGTAAGACTCCTATTGAACTCTTTAACCCAAAAACCAATCCACCTTCTATTTTTAGTTCTGGAGATTTGATTAGGTTTAAACCAATTTCAAAGTCCGAATATTTAGAAATTGAGCATCAGATTGATGTTGGTCGGTTTGTATTAAAACCAACGCTTAATGCTTAGAGTCCTTAAAACCGGATTTTATTCGACCATTCAAGATAGTGGTCGATTTGGATATCGAAAGTATGGGGTACCAGTTTCTGGTGCTATAGACTCCTATTCCAGTAGATTTGCTAATGCCCTATTAGGTAATGACAAAAATGCCGCATTGGTTGAAATGACCATAATTGGCGGAATATTTGAATTTCTAGAACCAACTTCGATAGTTGTGTCAGGAGCTTTTATGGCTCCAAAATTAAATGATGTTGCCATAAAATCTAACAAAGTTGTTGCCGTTCAGGCTAATGATATTTTGAGTTTTGGTAAAACTGAAAATGGTATAAGAGCATATTTGGCTATAAGAGGTGGGTTTAAAACTGATGTCATATTAGGGAGCAGAAGTCAATACAAACCTGTTTCAACTCATAATGTAATTCAAAAAGACGAATGTATCCCTTACAAGCCAGAATTAAGTGATTCAAAGTCCTTCTCTAGGGTAAAGTATGATAAATCGGTTATTGATTGCAATATTTTGGAATCCTATCAAGGCCCTGAGTTTTACATGCTTAATAAATATCAAAAACAGACCTTATTGTCAACTGATTATATGGTTAGTAATTTGAATAATAGAATGGCCTTTCAACTAGAACCTTCTCTTGAAAATAATTTACTGCCAATACTTAGTGCTCCTGTATTGCCAGGAACAGTGCAATTAACTCCTAAAGGGAACTTAATTGTTTTGATGCGAGATTGCCAAACAACAGGTGGATATCCAAGAGTATTGCAGTTAACTGAAAAAGCTATTAATAAACTTGCTCAAAAAACTTCAGGAAATACAATAAACTTTAGATTAAAAGAGTAATTTTGTAGGAAAATATTTAATAATAGTTTTATTTGTTTCATAATTTCAATACATTAGATTCAACTAACAATTAAATCTCTGTATTATGAAAAAGCTATTAACGCTTTTAATAGGTCTGGTTTTAGGTATAGCCGGGAGCTATTATTATTTAACAAGTAATGAAAATTTAGAGTTTATGGCGCAACAACCTAAGGGATTAATTTCACCAGAAGAAATAAAAACATTAGATCAAGCCTATAATAGCAGACATACTATTATTAGCGATTCCTTAATTAAAACTCCTGATAACAGATCGTCATGGTATTCAATAGAGGAAATAGAATCGTATATCGCATATGCAAAACAACAAGCAGATACCATGGGTTACACCTTAGATGGTTTAAGGCTTTATGCAGGTGCCTATTCAGACACAAAAGAAGGACCTGGTTTAATGACTATGTTCTTTGTACCAACAGGTTCTAAAAAAGTTTCTGAGGGTGCTATTTTACCAACCTTGCAAAGTGGTGGTAATGATTTACAAGGAGCAGATGGTTTAAATAAAGGAAGTGGCGGAGAACCACCTAGTGCTAATTATCCACAATAAATGTCAAATTATATAGTAGCAATTCATATCGTAGAGCTTATTGCTGCTTTAGCTGGTACTTATTATTACTTTAAAACCAGTGATAAACAAATGAAAATTTTCATTTGGTATCTATGGTTCGTTGTTGTAGTTGAAACTATTGGCATGTATGGTTATTTATTGCTTAATAACTATGATTACGATTGGTTTATATGGCTTAAGAATAGTGTTATATGTTCTAACACTTGGTTGTATAATATATACTCTTTTGTTGCCATACTAATATTCGGCAAATTTTATTTAAACATTGTTAATCGAAAATCATCAAAAAATATAATTAAAACTGCAGTTTTTTTATATGCAATATTTACGATTATTTACTTTTTAATAAGTGGTACATTTTTTATCAAATCATTACCATACAATGTTTTTTTAGAAACATTTATCGTACTTGTTTTTGTGGTTTTGTATTACAAACAATTATTGGGCAGTGATAAAGTGTTGTTGTTTTATAAACTTCCTATATTTTACATAAGTTCAGCCTTGCTATTATTCTATTTGTGCACAGCACCATTATTTACTTTTGATAGTTACTTTTATGAAGTGAATAAAAGTTTTATCCATTTTAGACACGTCTACATGTTCATTATTAACACCTTCTTATATTCATGCTTTACATTCGCTTTCTTATACACAATTCAATTCAAAAGAGAATAACTGAAGAAGAAATAGCTCTTATAGCCTATGTAGTCTTTTTTGTTTTAATCATTCTAATTGTTTTTGTAGTCTTCTTTTTGACATTTCAAAAACGTAAGAATCAACTTCTAATAAAGAATATTGAGCAGCAAAAACAATTTGACGAAGAGCTTTTAATAACCCAACAAGAAATACAAGAAGAAATATTAAAAAATGTTGGTAGAGAGTTGCATGATAATGTAGGACAACTATTAGCTTTTGCAACAATGCAAATGAATAGCGTTGCTAAAATAGCTTCAGATGACCTTAAGCCAAAGGTTGCTAACGCTTCAGAAGCTTTAAAGGAAAGTCTAGCTGAGGTCAGGGCCATGTCAAAATCGTTAAATAGTGATGTGATACAGAATTTAGGCTTCAAGGCTACTGTAGAAAATGAAATCGATCGTTTAAAGAAATCAGGGTTAATAGAGGTGTCACTTAAATTTGATGGTGAAAACCAAAATCTTGATAATAAGAAGGACGGGATTATTCTATTTAGGATTTTACAAGAATTTATTTCAAATACCCTAAAATATGCTGAGGCCGAAACTTTAAAAGTCCAGTTGAATTATGATATGGATAAACTAAAAATTAAGATTGAGGATGATGGAGTTGGTTTTGATATGGAAACCGCTGAGCATGGGTCTGGTTTAACCAACATGAAAAAACGTGCAGAGCTTTTAAATGCAAAATTAGACTTAAAGTCTAAAGAAGATAAAGGTACTGAGCTTACCATAATCTATCCTTACAGAAACGCTTAAACTTCGCAAGCTTGCCATATTATATCGTCTGGTAAAGGTGCTACTATGTTTAACTTTTCTTTTTTTACAGGATGCGTAAATTCTAGTCTCCTAGCATGCAGGCTTATGCTAGCATCCTTGTTACTTCGAGGAAATCCATACTTTAAATCGCCTTTTATAGGACAATCAATTTTTGCCAATTGGCAACGAATTTGGTGATGTCTTCCAGTTTCTAAATCGATTTCCAGCAAATAATAATTATCTAAAGACTTAAGGATACGATAGTTTAAAATGGCTTTTTTACTGCCTTCAACTTCTTTATCAAAGGCAGTGGACTTATTGTTTTTAGGATTCTTTTTCAACCAGTGAATAAGTCGATCTTCAGGTTTTGGTGGTTTGTTTTTTACTAAAGCCCAATAGGTTTTCGTCGTTTTCTTTTCAGCAAACAATTTGTTTAAACGTGGTAGGGCTTTACTGGTTTTTGCAAAGAGCACAATACCGGTAGTAGGTCTATCTAAACGGTGCACAACTCCCAAGTACACATTTCCTGGTTTGTTGTATTTGTATTTTAAAAAGTCTTTTACAACATGGCTTAAGGGCTTATCGCCAGTTTTATCACCTTGTACAATATCGCCTGCACGTTTATTCACCACAATGACATGGTTGTCTTCATAGAGGACTTGCAAGTTGGATTTGTTTGATAAAACCTTTGACACGATTAGGTGGTTTTCCTGGTTCAGAATTTAAAAAGCCTTAATATTGCTCTTTCTCATTAGGAAAATCCTGACTCTTTACATCTTCAACATATTGTCCTATGGCGTTGGTCATGTCTTCGTAAAGGTTCATGTAGCGACGTAGAAATCTTGGGTTAAACTCGTGCGTCATGCCAATCATATCATGAAGCACCAATACTTGTCCGTCAACTCCATCACCTGCGCCTATACCAATAACAGGAATACTCACGCTTTCGGCCACTTCTTTAGCTAGTGCTGCTGGAATTTTTTCTAAAACAATAGCAAAGCATCCAGCTTTTTCAAGCATTTTGGCATCTTCTCTCAGGCGTTCCGCTTCTTGTTCTTCTTTGGCTCTTACAGTGTACGTGCCAAATTTGTAGATAGATTGGGGAGTCAGGCCTAAATGACCCATGACAGGGATTCCAGCATTCAATATACGTTTTATAGAATCTTTAATTTCTTTACCACCTTCTAATTTCACGGCGTGTCCACCAGATTCCTTCATGATTCTAATTGCAGAACGTAATGCTTCTTTTGGGTCACTTTGATAGGTTCCAAAAGGCAAATCTACAACTACTAAAGCCCTGTCAATGGCTCGTACCACTGATGAGGCGTGATAAATCATTTGGTCTAAGGTGATGGGTAATGTAGTTTCATGGCCAGCCATAACATTACTTGCCGAGTCGCCGACTAGAATAACATCAACACCGGCTCCGTCTACAATTTTAGCCATGGTATAGTCATAAGCAGTGAGCATGGAAATTTTTTCGCCTCTAGATTTCATATCTACAAGACTTTTTACGGTGATTCTTTTATATTCTTTTTTTGCTACTGACATAGTGTTTCAAAAATTAGTGTTTGTAAAAATAAAGAGATTTGTTAAACTTTTGTTTATTAGAAGCTAGAATTGCTGTCTAAATAGTTAATTTCAGAAAAACTAAATAAAATGAAAAAACTATTAGCGCTATTAATTTTATGTTTAGGACTTAATCTAAACGCCCAAGATTCTGAAAAACAACGGGTGAAAGCCACAATTATTAAATTTTTTGAAGCCTTTCATAAACAAGATACTACCACTTTAAAAGCCATGGCAAAAGGCGATATTAAATTGCAGTCTATATCTGTAAATAGGGAAGGGCAATCGGTTTTAAGTGAAAGCGAATACGGTCAGTTTTTAAAGAGTATTGCGAGTATTCCAGCCGAAAATACCTTTGAGGAAAAATTATTAAGTTTCAATATTCAGGTTGATGGAAATATGGCAAATGCATGGACACCATACGAGTTTTGGTATAATGGAAATTTTAGTCATTGTGGTGTCAATTCCTTTCAATTAATGAAAGGAGATAATGAGTGGAAAATTATTTACCTAGTAGATACCAGACGACGAGAAGGATGTCAAGACCATTCCAAAAACTAAGTTACAAATTCCAAAAATTTCCGAGTTAGAGTTCCTTCACTCTGAGAAGGCTAGATGTTTTTAACAATCACTTAAATGAACACCAACAGCCAAACCACCTTCTGAGGTTTCTTTGTATTTAGTATTCATATCCTTAGCGGTTTCCCACATGGTGTTAACCACTTTATCTAAAGGTACTTTTACGTTGTTGGGATCAGTTTCTAAAGCAAGTTCAGCCGCGTTAATCGCTTTTATGGCACCCATAGAGTTACGCTCTATACATGGAATTTGAACCAACCCACCAATAGGATCGCATGTGAGCCCAAGATGATGTTCCATGGCAATTTCAGAGGCCACTAAAACTTGTTCTGGTGTGCCACCTAACAATTCACAAAGCGCACCGGCAGCCATGGCAGAAGATACACCAATTTCGGCTTGGCAACCTCCCATTGCAGCACTTATGGTAGCCCCTTTTTTAAAGATACTACCAATTTCACTGGCAACTAATAAGAATTTTTTAATATGCTCAAAGTTGGCTTCATGATTTTCAATGACCATATAATACATCAATACCGCTGGAATCACACCAGCACTCCCGTTTGTAGGGGCTGTAACCACACGACCCAGCGACGCATTAACTTCATTAACGGCCAATGCAAAACAGCTCACCCATTTAAGAATTTGTCTAAACTTAACTTCTGTCTTCCTAATAGTCTCTAACCATTCTTGCGGACTTTCATAAGTGAAATTGCCGATTAAATTTTTATGCATGTCATAAGCTCTACGACGAACGTTGAGACCGCCAGGAAGTTTACCTTCAGTATGACAGCCAAGGTACATGCATTCTAACATGGTATTCCAGATGCGCTCTAGCTCAAAATCGATAGTTTCAATGTCTCGTATGGACTTTTCATTTTCCAAAACAACACCAGAAATAGGAAGATTTAATTGATGGCAAAACTTTAAAAGTTCGTCACCATAGGAAATAGGGTAAGGGAATGTACAGTAGAAAATTATCTTATTAGCCTTAGAAATCTTTCGTTCTTCTTGTACCACAAATCCACCTCCAATAGAGTAGTAGGTAGATTTGTAGTTTCGACCGTTAATTAAGGCTGAAAATGCCATGCCATTGGCATGATAAGGCAAAAACTTTCGATTGAATTTTATGTCTGTATTAACATCGAAAGGAATCGGTTTTTCATTGTTAAACATCAAAGAATTTGTGTTCTTAATAGACGAAATAATGATGTCTATTGTTTCTATGGGAACACGCTCTGGATCTGCACCAGACAGACCAAGCAGTATAGCTAGATCTGTGGCATGCCCTTTACCTGTTAAGGATAAAGAACCGTATAAGTCTACTGTGATTTTTTCAACCTTATGAAAACGATTTTTGTCTTTAAGTTCTTTTATCCAACGCTCTGCGGCACGCCATGGTCCCAAGGTGTGGGAGCTTGAAGGCCCTACACCAATTTTGAGCATATCAAAGACAGAAATACATTCCATATATTTACGTTTAATTTCGCAAATATACTTCATTGTTCGATGATTTAAGGCATAAAAAAAGCGATGATAATTATCATCGCTTTAATTCTTTTAATTAAACAGTCTATTGCACGTACTGTACAACATCATTAAAATTATTAATATCAATATTGTTGCTATTAATAAAATCTACTGGTAGTATGACTATTCTAAATATTTGGTCTATACGATTTATCTCCGGTATAGAGCCAAGATCAAAAGAAGGTGGTGCATATAAATAGATATCAACAAAATCAAAATTATGGTCAAAATTATATTGAAATTCTCCACCATCATCAGTGTAAGCAGTTTCGGGTAATGGTCTCCAAAAATCAAAGCCATCGTTATCCACACCTACAAGTCTATATACCAAAACCATATCAGATTCCAGTAAGTCTATATCAAGAGGTATTTCTATATCTGCAAAATAGCCGTTAGCATTTGTAAAGTTTACAGTTCTTTCGAAGGATTGCCCTACAAAGTTGACACCATTTTGTCCATTCAATCCAGGAGGTCCCGGAGGTCCTGGGTCTCCTTCGCAAGCCGTTAATAAAAAAGTAAGTGAAAAGAGTAGAAATGTTAGTTTTCTCATGGTAAAAAGTTTTAATTAATGGTACTTAACTACTACTAAGATATCAAAGTATGTACCAAAAATGATAAAATGAAAAATTAAAATGAAATTTCAATATGACATCATGTCACATTTTTTGTCATGGCATAATCATTGACTAATACAAAGTGAGTTAAAAAAAATAAAACACAACATTATATACACTAATATTATGAGTAAGATTATTGGAATTGATTTAGGAACAACCAACTCGTGCGTTTCAGTAATGGAAGGTAATGAGCCCGTTGTAATCCCGAACGCTGAAGGTAAGAGAACTACACCTTCGGTCATTGCCTTTGTTGAAGGTGGTGAAATTAAAGTTGGTGATCCAGCAAAAAGACAAGCAGTAACTAACCCGCAAAAAACCGTTTATTCTATTAAACGCTTTATGGGGAATAAATATTCTGAGTCTAAAAAAGAAGCAGAACGCGTACCTTATAAAGTTGTTAAAGGTGATAATGATACTCCAAGAGTAGATATTGATGGTCGTTTATACACACCACAAGAATTATCGGCTATGATTCTTCAAAAAATGAAGAAAACAGCGGAGGACTACTTAGGACAAGATGTATCTGAAGCGGTTATTACTGTACCAGCCTATTTTAATGATGCTCAAAGACAAGCAACTAAGGAAGCTGGTGAAATAGCAGGTTTAAAAGTAAGACGTATAATTAATGAGCCGACAGCTGCGGCATTAGCTTACGGTTTAGATAAAAAATCTACAGATCAAAAAATCGTTGTATTCGATTTTGGTGGTGGTACACATGACGTATCTATCCTTGAATTAGGCGATGGAGTATTTGAAGTACTATCTACGGATGGTGACACCCACTTGGGTGGTGACGATGTAGATGAAAGAATAATAGATTGGCTGGCAGAAGAATTTAAGAACGATGAAGGTATGGATTTAAGAGAAGATCCTATGGCTTTACAACGTCTTAAGGAAGCTGCAGAAAAAGCTAAAATAGAATTATCTTCATCTTCGCAAACTGAAATTAACTTGCCTTATGTAACGGCAACTGCAAGTGGACCGAAGCACTTAGTGCGTACATTAACCCGTTCTAAGTTTGAGCAGTTAATCGACGATTTAATTAAGCGTACCATTGAGCCTTGTGAAACAGCATTGAAATCAGCAGGTTTATCGAAATCTGATATCGATGAGGTGATCTTAGTAGGTGGTTCTACACGTATCCCAGCAGTACAAGCAGCAGTAGAGAAATTCTTTGGTAAAGCACCAAGTAAAGGGGTTAACCCAGACGAAGTTGTGTCTCTTGGTGCAGGTATTCAAGGTGGTGTACTAACGGGTGATGTAAAAGACGTACTTTTATTAGACGTCACTCCGTTATCTCTTGGAATTGAGACCATGGGTAACGTCATGACCAAGTTAATTGAAGCTAATACTACGATTCCTACCAAAAAATCACAGGTATTCTCAACAGCAGCAGACAATCAGCCATCAGTAGAGATTCATGTATTACAAGGTGAACGTCCAATGGCAGCAGATAATAAAACAATCGGTCGTTTCCACTTAGATGGTATTCCACCAGCAAGACGTGGTACACCACAGATTGAAGTAACATTTGATATTGATGCTAATGGTATTATCAAAGTATCTGCAGAAGATAAGGCGACTGGTAAGAAGCAAGATATTAGAATTGAAGCGTCTTCTGGATTAACAGAAGAAGAAATCCAAAAGATGAAAGCGGAAGCTGAAGCTAATGCAGAAGCCGATAAGAAAGCTAAAGAAACTGCTGATAAATTAAATCAGGCAGATGGTATGATTTTCCAAACTGAAAAGCAGTTAGAAGAATTTGGTGATAAATTATCTGATGATAAGAAAAAACCAATTGAAGAAGCGTTAGCAGAATTAAAGAAAGCTTACGAGTCTAAGGATATCGCGGTTATTGAGCCAGCCTTAGAGAAAATTAACGAAGCATGGAAAGTCGCAAGTGAAGAAATGTACAAAGCACAAGCAGAAGCTCAGCAAGGTGGTGCTGAAGGTCCTGATGCAGGAGCATCACAAGATCAGCCATCTGATGAATCTAGCGATGTGGAAGACGTGGACTTCGAAGAAGTGAAATAACAAATCATCATTCTGAAACATCTGTCTGTCCACAGACAGATGTTTCAGAATCTTATAAAATAGAAACGCAATCATTCATTTGGTTGCGTTTTTTTTATCTAATTTCTTAGTTTTACCTCAATAATTGAAAAAAATTGAGTTTAAGAGAACATATATTTTGGTTTCTTGATAACCTTAAGGGTCAACCTTTTAAAAAGCTATTCATACAAACTAAGGATATTTTAGAAAGCAAAAACATTGAATGGGTTGAAGCTGAAAATACAAAGCAATTAAAGAAATTAATTGCCCATGCAACACAGACTACTTCTTTCTATAGCAATAAAGGGTTTAATCATCTTCAAGATTTTCCTGTAATTAATAAAAATTGTATCAGAGAAGATTATGATGCGTTTTTATCTAGCAAATTTAATAAAGTTGAGTGTAGGGAGGTCTTTACTAGTGGCTCTACTGGATCGCCTTTTAGGATCTATCATAACAAAGAAAAAGTGCAAAAGATTAATGCAGACAATATATGGTTTTCATCTCAAGCCAATTATAGTATTGGATATCCTTTAATATTTATTCGTGCTTGGTTATTTAAACTAACGCCAAAGATTAAGTTCGATTATTTTAAAAAGAACATTACAACGGTTAGTACGTTCGAAGTTGTAGAAAATGGTGTCGAAAAATTTATAGAAAAGTTAAACTCTAAGGGTAAGGTCTTAAGTTTTATGATGTACGGCTCTACCTTAGAGTACATTTGTAAATATCTTGACTCTGTTAAAAAAAATCCCATCAAATTTAAAACCCGATCAATAATTACTATTTCAGATGCTCTCACTCCCTATGCTAAGGAAGCTGCTCAAAAGCATTTTGGAATTACACCATTATCACGTTACTCAAATACCGAGTCGGGAATTATTGCACAACAGCTATTTGAAAGCCGAGACTACTTTAGGATTAATAATTCGAGTTTTGTTATTGAGATTTTTGACTTAGAAAAGGATGTTCTAGTTCCTAATGGTCAAGTTGGTAGAATAGTCATTACAGACCTTTATAATTTTGCGATGCCACTCATAAGATATGATACAGGGGATTTGGGTGCGATGACCGTTGATGCTCATGGTATCTCATTTTTATCTCAAATTTTAGGGAGAAAGTTAGATCAGTTATTTAATACAAAAGGAAAGTTATTACCTTCCTTATTCATGTCGAGTAAGCTCAACGAATTTGGTGAATTTAAGCAATATCAAATTGTACAAAAAAGTAAAATTGAATACCATATTAATTTAAATACCGATAAGGAATTTGAAGCTATAAAACTTACAGAGTATTACAAATCTTATTTTGGTGAGGATGCCATCGTAAAGGTCAATCTAGTTAATGATATACCTTTATTATCCTCAGGAAAAAGAAGGCAAGTGGTCAACGAATATTACAATTGATTAGGCGGTATGCAGTAAATCTAACGTTCTGTCTTTTTGGGTGTGAATTGGAGAACCATAGGCCAGTTTAAAATCCCCAACAGACTTTAAAACCAAAGAACCACCGCCAATCACGGTATAATCTCCTATAGTAAGCCCTTGACTAACAGAAGCACTAAGGCAAATGGATGAGCAAAATCCAATAGTTACATTTCCAGCAATGGTGACTCCAGAAGATAAACTAGAAAAATCAGCCATTACAGAGTCATGCCCTAAGGATGCTTTAGTATTGAGTAAACAGAATTTACCAAGTTTAGCATTAGCATTCACAATGGTGCCCGCCATAAGTACAGCCCCTTCCGGAACCAATATGTCTTCAGCTAAAATAGCACTTGGATGAACAATAGGAACAAATTCAATCTTTGGTGCTATCTTTTGAATACTTCTGTAAATACTTAACCTCAAATCATTGTCACCAATACCAATAACAATTCCTTCAATATTAAACTTATTAATTAAAACAGGTAATGTATCTAAATTTCCAATAACCTTATGACCATATACTTGAGAATTGACAGGTTTATAAGAGTCTATATAACCGATAATATTGTAATCATTATTCTTAAGAATAATATCTACAATCATTTTGGCATGGCCTGAAGCACCATAAATTAATATATTTTTCATTTCATTAGGTTTTGACAAATAATCGATATCAGGTCAACAATCGAATTGTCAAAGTAGATTTGGTTACGCTTCGAAGATATTTAATCAATGTTAATTAGAGCAGTAAAGACGCTGAACAGCCTATTTTCATCCATAAAATGTTAAATTCTTGTCTTATTTAAAGCTATTTTTGCATTGGTTCCAGAATTTTCAGACTTCAGAATTATATGATTTATGGCATTTAACAGAGCATTTTTAGTACCGTTTAAACCCAAAAACCTAGCGGTAAAGCTTAATGCAAAAGCCGAACAATCTATTGTAAAAGGTCATCCTTGGGTATTCTCTAAGAGTATTGTTAAGATTAATGACGATGCCAAAACAGGAGATTTAGCTATTGTTTTTAGTAAAAATAAGAATAAGGTGATTGGTATTGGTCTGTACGATGCCAATTCGCCGATTCGTATTAAAATGATTCATAATGCGCAGACAAAAGCGGTTATTAATGCTGAGTTTTTTCATCAAAAAATAGAATCAGCTTATCAAAAGCGGAAAGAATTACTTCAAACCAAAACCAACAGCTATCGATTACTGTTTGGCGAAAATGACGGATTTCCGGGCTTAATAGCAGATGTTTATGATAGCGTTTTGGTGGTAAAGCTCTATTCAGAAATATGGTTGCCTTATTTAGAATGGATACTCAATAGTCTTCAAGAGGTATCTAAGGCAGCAACCGTTGTGCTCAGATTAAGTCGACAATTAGAAAACAGTAAACACCATGAATTTACCAATGGTGAAGTGGTTTTTGGTACGCTTGAAAATGAAGTGGTTGAATTTATTGAGCATGGTGTCAAGTTTTCAGCCAATGTGTTAAAAGGACATAAAACAGGCTATTTCTTAGACCATAGAGCCAATAGAAAAAGAGTAGGTGAGCTAAGTATGGGAAAAACAGTTTTAGATGTGTTTTCCTATGCAGGCGGATTTTCGGTGCATGCGTTAGCTAATGGAGCAACCGAAGTCACGAGTTTGGATATAAGTAAACAAGCGCTAGATGTAGCTAGAGAAAATGGAAAGTTAAACACGTATACTGGGATCCACAAAACCATTTCGGGAGATGCTTTTGAAGAGATGGAAAACCTCATTAAGCGCAAAAAAACATTTGATGTGGTGGTGATTGACCCACCAAGTTTTGCCAAACAGCAAAGTGAAATTGACTTGGCGAAAAAGAAGTACAAACAACTCGCCGAGCTGGGGGAAAAACTGACCGCAAAAAAAGGTTTATTGGTATTAGCCTCTTGTTCATCTAGAGTCACTGCACAATCTTTTTTTGATTTAAATCAAAGTGTATTAAACGCGCAAGGACGGCTATTTGAAACGGTTTTAAAAACAAAACACGATGTAGATCATCCCATAACCTTTCCAGAAGGAGCGTATTTAAAATGTGGTTACTATCGCTTTCTGGAATAAAAGTGTTATGCATGCATAATATTTTTTATATTTGAAGAAATAATTACGGAGATGCAAACAAAACTAACCGAACTACTGAATATAAAATATCCTGTGATACAAGCACCTATGTTTTTGGTGTCTAATGTGGCCATGGTTACAGAAGCTATGAAAGCTGGGATTGCTGGTTGTATTCCAGCCCTTAACTACAGAACTTTAGAAGAGTTAAGAGCAGCAATTAAGGAATTAAAGGCCAACAAAGTTGAAGGAGGTTCGTTTGGGTTTAACTTAATCGTTAACAAGTCTAATCTAAAATATAAAGGGCAACTTGAGGTCCTTTGCGAAGAAGGTTGTGATTTTATCATTACTTCATTAGGAAGTCCTGAAGAAACCATTAGGCAAGCGCACAAAGCCGGAATCAAGGTGTTTTGTGACGTGACGGATTTAAGGTTTGCCAAAAAAGTAGAGAGTTTAGGTGCCGATGCTGCTATTGCCGTAAACAATGAAGCAGGTGGCCATAGAGGAAACATGTCACCAGAAGAATTAACGAGTTTATTACATAAAGAACTTTCTATTCCGGTAATTTCTGCTGGTGGAGTAGGTTGTAAAGCCGATATTGACAAGATGCTGAGTTATGGTGCATCTGGTGTGTCGGTAGGAAGTCCATTTATTGCCTCAGAAGAAGCAGGTGTTACGGATGAGTATAAACAGGCCTGTGTCGATTATGGGGCTAAGGATATCGTAATGACAGAGCGAATCTCTGGGACTCCATGTACCGTGATCAATACCCCTTACGTACAGAAAATAGGAACCAAATCCACTTGGATAGAAAATCTTCTAAACAAAAACCGAAAGCTCAAAAAATGGGTGAAAATGATCCGTTTTTCAATAGGGATGAAAGCTACTGAAAAGGCAGCTAAAAAAGCCACTTACAAAACTGTTTGGGTTGCAGGGCCGAGTATTGAGCATACTAAAGAAATATTACCCGTAAAGGATATTGTAGCTAAGCTGGTCAATTAAAGGACGCCAAAAGTTCCTCTCTCTTTTTCTTTTTGCGCTTACCGGTAAAAACATTAAAGGTATAACTCGCAGTAAGTCCACCCAACATGGTTGATATAAGTTCACTGGTATCAAACTTTCCTGAAATGATATAACCATCATGGACCTCTTTGGACAATCCGGCAAGTGAGGATAAACCAAAGCTGTACCAAAAGGCCTTGCTTTTATTTTGGGTTTTAGAGTATACGAAAGCATAAGTACCACTAGAAATAGCAGCGCCAACAAGAAAATGTAAACCATCATCTTCTAAAGTGACCTGTGCTGAGCTTAGATTAATACAAAAAAAGGTTAGGAAAATAATAAGTGAGGTTCTCATGGTTATAATAATTTGGTTACTCGCAACCTAACCGTTTTATTACGGAATACTCAAAATTTTCGCTAGGATTTCTATTTTTTACGATAAAACCCCATATCTTCAGTTAATTTTTTGAAAACTACGTAAAGTTACGTAGTGACTTTTCACCAAAAAAAAAGAACTTGGCTTATCGGTAGATATAAATCATTAAAACAAATTCATATCTTAAAAGTTGTGCTTCATTATTTTGAAATCCCAATCAATTAAAATCATACCTTTAGAGAAACTAACCTTTGATGATAAAATTCTTTAGAAAAATTCGACAAAACTTACTTGTGCAAAACAAAACTGGAAAGTATTTAAAATATGCAATTGGTGAAATTGTACTTGTGGTTATTGGAATTTTGATTGCTTTAC
This sequence comes from Winogradskyella aquimaris, assembly GCF_042676105.1. NCBI lineage: Bacteria > Pseudomonadati > Bacteroidota > Flavobacteriia > Flavobacteriales > Flavobacteriaceae > Winogradskyella > Winogradskyella aquimaris. The sequence goes on from NZ_JBHTJQ010000011.1 coordinate 140,424, forward strand.
AAATCAATAATTGGAATGAGAATAGAAAGCAAGACATAAAAGAAGTAGAAATTCTATCAAGTATTCATGAATCTTTAATACAGGATAAAATTGAATTAGAACGAGTAATTCCTTCTAATAATAGAATTAGAAACTCTATAGATGTGCTATTAAATCATATAGAGAAAAATTTACCCTATCAAGATTCGCTGAGCTACCATTTCTTTAATTCAACTACTACTTGGGTGCCCACTTTTCAAAAGAGTGCTTTTGAGACTTTAAAATCTGAAGGCTTAAAACTCGTTTCCAATAAGAATTTAAGAAAAGCAATTGTTGAGTACTACGATACCGGTATTGAATCTTCGAATTGGCAATTTGAAACTTATAGAACTATAGTTATAAATTACTTTCAAAATACACTCAATACCAGATTTGAGAGCTTCTGGGATTCAAATTATAACGATTTCATGTTAATGAGGGAGAATGGAGAAGTTGCGAATCCTATAGATGTAAATGGAAAAATGGTCCCACATAATTTTGAATTATTAAAAAAAGACAAAGAATACCTTTATTTCTTAAGAAGCCTTAAAAATATTAATAGTTGGCATATGGATAGGGTTCTTAAATTAAATATCAGTTCGGCAGAAAAATTAATTAATGACATTGAGTCTGCATTGGAGAATTTGAAATAAATAAGAATGACGAAAGCACAACAACGGTTATAATTCATTGCGATTGAATTCCTAATCGGAATTTCGAGCCTTTTGCTAAATTTATGGTTACGGCGGAATGATACTCGCGTACCATTCCGTAACGAAACCATAACCAAAACCGTTGTGTTTCATTATGACTAATCACAAACAAATGATAAAATTCTTTAGGAAAATTAGACAAAAAATGCTCTCTGAAAATAAATTCAGTAAATATCTGATTTATGCGATTGGAGAAATAATATTAGTAGTCATCGGTATTTTAATAGCCATCTCAATAAATAATTGGAATCAATTAAAAGCAAATCAGAATTTAGAAATAAAAATATTAAATGAATTAAGCCAGAATTTAAAAGTGGATTTGGAGGAAATTAAATTTGATATATCTCTAATGGATAGTACCAGATCATCGTATAATCAAATAATTAAAGACTTAAAATTAGTTACGTTTCCAACTGAAAAGTTTTACAACAATCTTTCGTGGTTAAAAGTAGTACCACATTTTGACCCCAATAAAAGTGGATATGAATTCCTAAAAACAAAAGGCGTGGATGTTATCAAAAATGATAGCCTCAGAACAACGATATCTAATCATTATGAGTTAAACTATCCATATTATAATAAATATGAAAAAGAAAGAGTTGAATTCAAAATTCATCAGGTGAATCCATATCTTATTGAGTATTTCAAATGGTTAGACCATCCTGATTATTCTATTACTGGCGTTTTTGAAATAACAAATCAAGATTATCTAAAAGTAAGAAATAATGGCTCGCTTGAAAAAGTAGTTATGGCCTCTGCTTGGGAGAATGACTTAATGAACAGTAGAGCAAGACGCCTTGCAAAACAAATTGAAGATATCATTGGATTTATAAACGAAGAGTTAGAAACTAAAAAATAACGAAAGTACAACAACGACTACAATTCATTGCGGCTGAATTCCTAACCAGAATTCACCGCATTTTGCTATCTTTCTGCCACGGCGGAAAAGATCTTGCGGATTTTTCCGCAACGAAACCATAGTCCAAACCGTTGCGCTTCATTATGACCCGTCCTGAATAAAGGCTACATAATTTTAAACATTATGTACAAAAACGACAAAGTCATCAGACGGTATTCAGAACCTTTCAAACTGAAAATTTTAGACGAACTTACAACCGGAAAGCT
>NZ_JBHTJQ010000012.1:0-3982 GCF_042676105.1 Winogradskyella aquimaris
CCCTTACCTTTATTGGTGGCTCCGACGGCCTTGGAGGTATGTGATGATGGCACGCCTGACGGACTGACGGAGATAGACCTTAGCCTGAAGAACGGTGAGGTAACGGGCAACAACCCGGGCTATTCGGTAGGCTACTACCTGACGCAGGCCGATGCCGACGCTGAGGTGGACCCACTGCCGGTTCCGTATACGAACATCAGCAACCCTCAGACGGTCTTCGTTCGTGTTGAGGACACCGCGACGGGCTGTTACGACACGACGACGCTCGAGCTGGTGGTGGAGCAGGCCCCTGTGGCTAACGTTCCGCAGCCCCTGCGCTACTGCGACCCCGACAATGACGGGTTCGGCGTATTCGACCTAACGGACGCGGACAACGAGATCACTGGAGGTGTTGCCGGTCTGACGGTAACCTATCATGAAACTTTTGCCAATGCAGACAATGGTGTAGATGCCGTAGATACGACGGTAGACTACAACAATATAGTGGTCAACACGCAGACGCTCTACGCGCGTGTTGAGAGCGCGACGATCGCGACGGACTGTGCAACGGTCGTCCCTTTGGTGCTGGTCGTTGAGCCGACGCCACAGCTCACGGACCCTACGCCATTGGAAGAGTGCGACGATGCCTCGGCCGACGGGTTCGCGCTTTTCGACCTTACGAGCAAGGCGGCCGAGATATTGAACGGTCTTGATCCCTTGCAGTACACGGTAAGCTATTATGAAACAGAAGATAATGCCAATCAAGGAAACAACCCGATAGCTAACCCGGTGGCCTATACGAACACTACGGCCAATGGCCAGGTCATCTGGATACGGGTCGAGGATACCGCTACCGTAGGTGGCTGTTACAAGGTCACGAGCCTTGAGCTGATCGTCAACCCGTTACCGGTATTGGTACAGCCGATGCCGTTGGAGCTCTGTGACGTCAATAATCCTGGGGACGAGCAGGAAGCATTTACCTTGGAGGACGCCGACGCGGAGATATTGAACGGGCAGACCGGGATCACATTGACGTACTATGAGACCCAGGCGGATGCGGACAGCGGCGCCAACCCGATAACGAGCCCATATGTGAACACCAGCAACGCCCAGACGGTTTACGTAAGGGCGGAGAACGACGCAACGGGCTGCTACAGCACCATAACGCTGACCCTTCGGGTGGATCCCGTTCCATCGCCGGAACCCGACCCTGACCCGATCGAGGTCTGCGACGATGACAATGACGGCTTCGCCGAGTTCGACCTTGAGATCCGTACCGTGGAGATCACCAACGGTGAGCCAGATGTGGTGATCACCTACCATGAGACCCAGGAAGAAGCGGAACAGGGCACCAATGCCATTACCGGGCTTTATACGAACATCGTGGCCAACAGCCAGATGATCTACGTGCGCTCTGAGAATACGATAACGGGCTGTTACAGCCTGACCCAGAATACCCTTGAGCTGATCGTGGTGCCATCGCCGGAAGTACCGGCGGCCCTGGAGCCATTGGAGATCTGCGATGATAACGGTGACGGGATAGCGCAGTTCGACCTGACCGAGCGCGATGCCGATATATTGGGGACGCAGGACCCTGCAGGGGTGACGTTGACCTACCACGTTACGGCAGCGGACGCCGAGACGGGTAACAACCCGATCGTGAACGAGGGGAACTATACGAACACATCAAATCCCCAGACGATCTATGTAAGACTTTACAGCCCGGCCACGGGATGCCAGGACACGGGAGAGTTCGAGATCTTGGTACAGTTGCCACCAGTGCCGGTACAGCCGACACCGTTGGAGCTGTGCGACGACCTCGGTGAGGTGCCCGGGGATGAGGTAACGGCCTTCGACCTAACGGTCAAGGACGACGAGATCACCGGTGGCAATGCAAGCTGGTCGGTGGCCTATTACGAGACGGCTGCCGATGCACAGGTGCAGATGGATGCCATACCGGACCCGACGCAGTATACCAATACCTCGGTCAACGGCCTTCCGGCCAACCCACAGACGCTTTACGTGGTGGTGACGGATACCGATACTGGCTGTGTAGCTTACACAACGATGACCATAAGGGTACTGCCCAACCCTACACCGACACCTAGCGAGCAGCTGCCGGACCTGGAGCTTTGCGATGACGTCAATACGGGAGATGGGGTAGAGGTCTTTGACCTTACGGAAAACGAAGTACTGATCCTCAACGGTGAGGCAGGGGTAACACCGACGTACCATGAAACGGCTGAGGACGCGGATTCGGGGGACAACCCGATAGCCGACCCGACGCAGTACACCAATGTAGGTACGCCGGAACAGGATATCTACGTAAGGGTGACCAACGACGTCACGGGCTGTTATGCGGTAGTGGACTTTACCATAAGGGTGTACCCGTTACCGGAGGTAGTGGCAGTGACGGACTTTATACAGTGCGAGCTTAATACGGACGGGTCCGATAGCTTTGACCTTACGAGCAAGGATGCCGAGGTCCTCAACGGGCAGGACCCGACGCGATATATCGTGACCTATCATAGCGACCTGGCCGATGCGGAAGCAGGTATTAACGCCCTGGTGAGCCCGTATACCAATACCAGCAACCCACAGGAGATCTATGTAACGATCACCGACAATGTCACGGGCTGTTCCATCAGTACGCAGCGCTTCAACCTTCAGGTGAACGAGGCTGCGCAGGCCAATCCGGATATGGTGGATATCGTTTACGAGACCTGTGACGACAATATGGAGACCGACGGGGACCCGAGCAACGACAGTGCGCAGTTTACCCTGTCCACACAGGACGGACAGGTACTGGACGGGCAGGACCCCGCAAGTTACATCGTCACCTACTTTGCCACCGCAGAGGATGCCGAGCTGAACGTTAACCCCTTACCGGACCTTTACGAGAACGTGGTAAACCCACAGGTGATCTATGCAAGGGTGGACAACAATACGCTGGCGGTGGTGCCGATAGCACTGGACCTTACGGCCCTTACTGCAGGACTCGACCTGAACGCCGACGGTACGGTGGATACCTACGATACGGATGCCGATGGGGTGTTCGACCTTATAGACGTCGACGGTGACGGTCTATCGGACGGTATCGATGCCAATGCAGACGGGCTTTACGAGTTCATTGACGTTGACGGTGACGGTAACGGTGACCCGGTGGACCTGAACAACGACGGAACGTTCGATAACCTACAGGACGGTTCGATATGTTACGAGGTAGCGCCATTGACGCTCCAGGTGAACCCGCTCCCGAACTTTGACCTGGAGGACAGCTATGTGCTCTGTATCAATACGAACGGTACCGAGATACTGGACCCACTGGTGCTGGATACCGGTCTGTCCGCTACGGACTATAGTTTTGTATGGACCTTCAACGGAACCGAGATAGCCGGGGAGACAGGCCCTAGCCTGGTACCTTTGCAGGGAGGGACCTATGGGGTTACGGTCACGGATACCAGTACCTCGACGGAGACCAGCTGTGAGAATTTTGATGAGACCGTGGTGGTGGAGAGCGAGCCGCCGATATTGGTTGCCGAGGTGGTGACACAAGCTTTTGGGAATAACAACGTTATAGAAGCAGTGGCGACCGGAATAGGGGACTACGAGTACAGCTTGGACGGAGGGCCATGGCAGGACAGCGGGACCTTCGAGGGGGTATCGCAGGGTCTGCACGAGGTAACGGCCAGGGACAGGACGGGCTGTGGCCTGACGGTGGTGGAGGTGTTCGTGCTGGACTACCCGAAGTACTTTACGCCCAACGGTGACGGCAACAACGACACGTGGAACATAGAGGGCATTGGAAGTAGTGCCAAAATTTATATATTTGACCGCTACGGGAAGCTGCTGAAGCAGTTGAGCCCTACAGGTCAGGGATGGGACGGGACGTACAACGGCAACAGGATGCCGAGCAGCGATTACTGGTTCACGGTAATCTACGACGAACCGCTCACCGACCAGAGAAAGGAGTTCAGAGCCCATTTTACCTTGAAACGTTAAA
>NZ_JBHTJQ010000013.1:0-650 GCF_042676105.1 Winogradskyella aquimaris
ATGGCAGAGCAATCTCGGTGTATCGTCTACGTTATCGTTTGCAAAAGTCGATGAACTGAACACCTGTGAAAAGGCCCATGACACCCTTGATGTGGTATTGTCATTAATGGTAAAGCCACCATAAATATCCGCCGCTGCCGCGTCAACATATTGCCCGGCAATGTATCCACCTGCATTGGGATGCGTAATCTCTATCTTATTGTTTGCGGCAACATTTTCCCCAAATGAAACCGTATTATAGTTGAAGTAAAGCTGACCAGAACCCAATTTAAAACTGCCCGTACCATTTAGGGTCTGTATCAAGACATCCACTTCATAAAAGTCATTGACCCCGTCATTGGTCATTTCTGCGTTGTCAAAGGTAAAATGGATATCCTGTGCTCTTACAAAAAGACAGGACGTCAGGATAATACTCAATAGTAATAGTTTCTTCATATTATTTTATTTTAATCGATTCTTCGTTTGGCATGTAACTGTCTGCTCATAAACTGTTCTCCCTTGCCTATATTGGGGATTAAAGAGTTGATCAAATCAGTGTTCTGTACCTCGCCGTTACCATCTATATCAGCGTTGTCGTAACCATTAATTCCACGGAGTATCTCAACCTCTAGCCTATCTGTATTCTGTACCTGCCCATCACCATTGAAATC
>NZ_JBHTJQ010000014.1:0-1301 GCF_042676105.1 Winogradskyella aquimaris
TGACCCGTCCTGAATAAAGGCTACATAATTTTAAACATTATGTACAAAAACGACAAAGTCATCAGACGGTATTCAGAACCTTTCAAACTGAAAATTTTAGACGAACTTACAACCGGAAAGCTAAACAAGTATCAACTAGGCAAGGCTTATGGTATTGCACCAACCACCATTAACGAATGGATAAGGAAGTACAACCGTAAAGACCTTATGAACACACGAGTGACCGTGAAGACAAAAGATGAAATAACGCGTATCAAAGAGCTTCAAAAGGAGATTGAACAACTTAAAAAACTTCTCTTGAAAAAGGACATGGATGCTTTGATTGATGAGTCCTATCTCGAAGTGGCCGCTGAACAACTGGGCTATAAATCAGTACTGGAGCTAAAAAAAAAGCTAAGTATCAAGCACTGATAAAGGCAAGGGAAAAGTCAAAGGGATTTGCCTCTCTAACTACTATAACTGCTTGCTTCGGACTTAAACGTGATGCCTACTACAAATACAAACGTAGAGAAGATAAACGCCTAGAACTAGAGGAAAAAGTAGTTGCCATAGTAAAGAACAGACGCAGATCCCTTCCCAGAGAGGGTGTTAGAAAACTCTGTAAATCTTTAAGTACAGACCTTGAAAATGCCAAACTGAAAATAGGCAGGGATACCCTGTTCAATATCCTTAGAAAACACAATATGCTGATACACAGAAAAAAATATAGCTCAAGAACCACAAACTCATTGCACAGGTTCTACAAATACAAGAACATCATTAAAGATGTGGAAATCACTAGGCCAAACCAAGTCTGGGTAAGCGATATTACTTACATCAGAACCGTAAAAGGGTTTTGTTACCTGGCACTCATTACAGATATGTACAGTCGGAAAATCATTGGTTATGACATCAGCAATAGCCTGGAGCTAAAAGGCTGTGAGAGGGCTTTAAATAAAGCACTCTACATCGCTAAGGACACTACTGAACTTATACACCATTCTGATAGAGGCATACAGTACTGTAGTAATGTGTACACCCAAATCTTAAAAAGAAACAACATCAAAATTAGTATGACAGAAGAAAATCATTGCTACGAAAACGCCGTTGCTGAGCGCGTAAACGGTATCCTAAAAGACGAATTCTATCTCGACCAGACCTTTGATAGCTTGCAACACGCTAAGAAAGCCACAAAAAATGCAATTAATCTGTACAATGAAATAAGATTACATTTATCTTTAGATTTTAAAACACCTGATATGGTATATAAATTAACAGCGTAAATCAATTTTTAACCTGTAGCCATATTTCAGGACGAGACA
>NZ_JBHTJQ010000015.1:0-7644 GCF_042676105.1 Winogradskyella aquimaris
GATCAAATCAGTGTTCTGTACCTCGCCGTTACCATCTATATCAGCGTTGTCGTAACCATTAATTCCACGGAGTATCTCAACCTCTAGCCTATCTGTATTCTGTACCTGCCCATCACCATTGAAATCGCCGCTGTATAAGGCATATAGGCCATTACCCAAATCATTAATTGCGTTGGTACCCCCAAAAACGTCATTACTATCCGTTGTAAAATTCAAAAATGTAGTACCTCCAGATAAATTAATGGGATTTGCTGTCATTATACCTAAATGATTGCGATGGCTTATAACCACAAAATAGTTTCCTGTTGGTAAATTGATATCTAAAAGAGATATACCATCAATATCCACAATATCACCATCACGTTGCAATAGCGCTGATTGTGATAAGACCACCATAGTATTATCATTACTATCCCGAAGTTCAATCCATATCCAATCTACAATAGCATTTGATCCGGTAACATCGAAGACAGTAGCGTTGCATGAAATGGCATCCTCATAAGGACTTGTGGTTGGTATTAATCCATTAACTCTGAGATCATCGCGCATTAAGTTTTCTTCACCTAAAACTGGATTGGTAAAAGGACCTTGTAAAAAAACAACTGGGTCTATTCTAATTTTGAGGGTAGCATTTATAAAACCCTCTGAAAGGATAAGATTAGCGTTACTGCGTTCTGCTATAGCAACTTCACCAATTGTGTGTATTAGTTCTATCCCACCTGCAGTGGTAGAACTACCCCCTGAGTCAATACTAAACTTTTCAATGCTCTGGGAGTGTCCTGCAAAAAATACAGATATAGCTAAAATAATAGTCTTTTGAATTTTCATTTTTCTGTTGTATTTAAAAGCGCTTCGATCTTAGTTAGTCTCTTCTCCATATTTGATTGTTGATCTTTAGTAATTGACAATTCAGATGTGAGTGAATTTATTTCATACTTTTGACCTTCAATAATAAGTTGCTGTTCTTGTATAGCTTTAGTCAGTATGGCAATAAAATCATTGTAACGAATGCTCATTAAACCATTTTCATCTTTATGAATTAATCCAGAGTCTTCATAGCCTAGCTCCTTTAGTAATTTCTCAACATCTTGAGCTATAAATCCAGTTTCCTTGGTCTTTAGCTCATTGTTTTTTCTAACATAATCAACAGGCTCTAGATTATTTACCATGTTTAGACCATAAGGTAATTCCCTTATCTCTTCTTTCCACCTTCTATCTGATGTTATTGTCCATCCAACCTGTACTCCAGCATACGTAACATTTGTATTTCCAATTCGTACTTGGTTATTTCCTGCTCCATTTGGAACTTGAGCTCCTGTGCCTATCACGGTATTGTTACTTCCTGTAGTAATTCCAGTGCCAGAGTTAGAACCAATAGCAATATTTGAACCTCCGGTAGTGTTACCGTTCATGGCACTGACCCCAAGGGCAGTATTATCATTTCCAGTTGTGTTTTGTGAAAGAGCATTTAAACCAAATGCTGAATTGGAAAAGCCTGTAGTATTATTTCTTAGAGAAATGTTCCCAACAGCAACATTATTAAATCCTGTACTATTACTAAACATGGTTTCATTGCCAATTGCTGTATTTGCATTACCCTCGGTATTATTGAATAAAGCGGCATCGCCAATGGCTTGATTAACAGAACCTATGGTATTACTATTTAGACTTGTGTAACCTATAGCGATATTCTCTTCACCTGAAATGTTAGCAGACATACTAAATGCACCAACTGCAACATTTCTTATACCCGTGGTATTATTAAATAAAGCCTGTTGCCCGATAGCATTATTATACTGCCCTGTAGTGTTATTGGACAATGAAAAGTTACCTATACCAATATTTACATTTGTACCATCATCATTAGTTCCGGAGTTATTTCCAAGGAAATATGAGGATCCATCTGACTGTGCATCGGATAACTCATTAAAGCTTGTTGCACCGCCAACAATCTGATCCTGCCATGTAAGTGTTCCATTGCCATCGGTTTGTAGAATTTGATTGGCTGTACCATCTGTTGATGGGAAGGCAAAACCAGTATTTGCAGGATTACCTATTTGCAAGGTCCCATTAGCCCGCAAAATATTAGTATCAAATTCCCCGTAAATTAAAGGGTTGTCAGTCTCTGCAATTGAACTTTCAATATAAAGCTTGTTACTACCAGTTTCGTTGGATCCGGCATAATTCCCAATAAATACATTTTCGCTACCATCATTAAAAACACCAGCATAGTAGCCAACTGCTGTATTTAAACTTCCAGTAGTGTTACCGTCAAGTGATAATGCCCCAATAGCAGTATTTCCACTGCCATTATTTAATCGAAGTGCTTGTCGGCCCAAAGCGCTATTAAAACTGCCATTTATCATATTATTCATTACACTGCTACCTAAACCTGTATTATTAGATCCTGTTTCATTCAATACTAAAGCAAAGTGGCCAATACCAACATTAAATCTTCCACTTGTATTTGAGGCTAATGAATTTTGTCCAATACCTGTATTTTGACCTATTGTACTGGTATCGTTCTGACCGCTTTGAGTCCCAAAATAATACGAACTCCCAATAACTCTTACATCAGACAATTCATCTAAGGAATTTGCACCACTTGGATTCTGATCCTGCCATGTAAGAACCCCATTGCCATCAGTCTGCAGAATTTGATTGGCTGTACCATCTATTGATGGGAAGGCGAATCCTGTATCTGTGGGATTACCTATTTGTAAGGTCCCATTAGCTCGTAAAATATTAGTATCAAATTCTCCGTAAATTAAGGGGTTGTCTGTCTGTGTAATTGAACTTTCAATGTAAAGCTTGTTGCTGCCAGTTTCGTTGAATCCAGCGTAATTCCCAATAAATACATTTCCACTACCAATTAAATTTGAAAAACCAGAATTGGAACCAACAGCAGTATTTAAAATCCCAGAAGTGTTATTGTTAAGGGAAAATGCGCCGACCGCAGTATTTCTATTACCGTTATTTAATCGAAGTGCTTGTACACCTAAAGCACTATTTTGATTACCATTTATTATACTTCCCAGTACGCCATCGCCTACACCTACATTTTCTAAACCTGTTTCATTCAATGCTAAAGCAGCATGGCCAATACCAACATTAAATCTTCCACTTGTATTCGAGGTTAATGCATCTAACCCAATACCTATATTTTGACCTATTGTACTAGTATCGTTCTGACCGCTTTGAGACCCAAAATAATATGAATTTCCTGAGACTCTTACATCAGACAATTCATCCAAGGAATTTGCACCACTGAGATTCTGATTCTGCCATGTAAGAACTCCATTGCCATTAGTCTGTAGAATTTGATTGGCTGCACCATCTGTTGATGGGAAGGCAAAACCTGTATCTTCGGGATTACCTATTTGAAAAGTTCCATTAACTCGTAAAATATTATTGTTGAACTCACCATAAATAAGAGGGTTATCTGAACTTAAAGAGGACGTTTCTATATAAAGTTTATGACTTCCTAATTCATTATAACCAGCTTCATATCCTAAAAACAAATTCCCAATGCCTTCACTATTATTATATCCCGCACGATAACCGAGAGCCGTATTATTAATACCAGTAGTATTTAAGGCCAGTGCAACTTGACCAACAGCAACATTATTACTACCAGATATATTATTTAATAAGGTTCCTCCTCCAATAGAAACGTTACTCATTCCATCAATATTAGATTCAAGCGAGCCTCTACCGATAGCGGTATTACCCGAGCCAGTAGTATTACTTGATAAGGAAAAATATCCTAATGCGGTATTTTGGTTTCCTGTGGTATTCTGTAACAATGAAGAATTACCAATTCCTGTATTACTAGCGTTAATTGTTTCAACATTATTGTCGCCAGAACCTATCCCAATGAACAAAGAAGATCCATTTGTGTCTTGTTTAGCATCGCTCAAATCATCTACAGCAATTGTTTCCTTTTGTACGGAATTTGCACTTAAGGCATAAGGCACAGCATTAAAAGCTGTGGTCCCCATATCTATTAGTCCACTGCCCGTATCGATTTGCACATTTAAGAAATGGTCCTCAGAGCCCCAATCAATATTAGCAAAGTTTCCACTATCGACAGTTCCATTTCCAATACTCAAGATTACTATTCCGTTAGAATCTGTGAAAGCATTATGGGTCTCTTGAAATACATTAGTTAATGTGGGCCCACTTAATATTTGAAACTGAATAAAAATGTTTTGGTTGGCAACTACATTACCTAAATTGTCTTTAATCAAGGCTTTATAGTTTATTGAGTTACTTTGCGCGTTAATTGATATACCAGAAAACAAGAATAAAGAAAGAAGGAGTAATCTTTTCATAATGAGGGAATTAAAAAATAATTATATAGAATCTCTATTTTAAGAAATTCTTTAGAAAGCTAAGAAAATAAGTATTGTAATGAAATACGTATAAATGCTAATTAATACGTAGGTCTACGTATTTTCTTTAAAAAGATGCAATAATTTCTTTGTTTTCATTTACCCAAGATGCAAGCGCATCACGACTACTTGGAAGCTGTAGTTTGGTAATTATGTTAGCCCTATGTTTCTCTACCGTACGAGGTGATATGGATAGTTGTTCCCCTATTTTTTTGGAGTTGAGGCCTTGTGCTAACAATCGTACTATGGTACGTTCTGATGGTGTAAGAAATTTTATTTTATTTAATTCTTGAGATAGATCTATATCCATGAGGTTTGAGAAAACAGAGCTAAAATAGGTATCACCCTTATAAACATTCTGTATGCATCTATGAACTTCTATGAAAGGTTCATCCTTCATAATATAGCCTTTAATGTTTAATTTATTGGCCTGAAATATAAACCCTCGTTCTTTATGGGATGTAAGTATTATAATTTTAGTAGAGATGTTTTTTTCTCGACATTTTTTTATGACCTCAAAACCGTTTAAAAGAGGCATCTCAATATCTAATATGGCTATCATTGGCTTTAGAGAGATAATTTTCTCTAAAGCCATTGCTCCATTAGAAACCGATGCCAATACAACGTAATTAAAATCTTTCAACTCTTCTACCAATCCTTTTAATAACATTGGATGATCATCAGCAACAACGAGTGTAATTTGCTTTGTCATAAGATTGGTATTTTAGCTTTTATTAATGTTCCGGCTCCAGGTCTGCTATTAATTTGAAAAGTACCCTTAAGTATGGCTATTCGCTCTGCCATAGTCTTTAAGCCCAAACTATTCTTTAGTTTATAATTCACATTCCCAAAACCCTTACCATTATCTTTAATCAATACTTTAATCTTATCATTATTTACAGAAATATTGAGAATAACCGTTTTAGCATTGGAGTGTTTAACAACATTATTTATTGCCTCTTGAATAAATCTATAAAAATTCAAGGACTCTTCTTCATTTAGATATCCATTGATGTTGTCTACCTCTACTGAAAAGAACGCATCGTTTTCCTCGTCCAAATCATACAAGAGCTGTTCAATACTTTCTGATAAGCCTAGTTGTTTTAGATTAGCCGGATAAAGTCCTTTCGAAATAGTTCGAACCTCCTCCAAGACTTCTTGTGCTAAAATAGTTAAATCGTCAAAATTATTGTTTGATGCTTTTCTCTTTATTAATGTCAATTGCTGTCCTACACTATCATGTAAATCTCTAGCTAATCTGGTTTTTTCCTCTTCTTGAGCCTGAATTAATTTCCTAGAATAATCCTCGTTCATTTGCTGTTTCTGTATAGCAGAATTTCTTGAACGTATTAAAACAACAAAGCTAAAAAGACCTATTAAGCCTATACTTCCAAATACCAAAATAAGATTCTTATTTCTATTTTTAGAATTTAATAATTGAATGCTCATATTTTGGGCTTCTAACTGAGAATTTTTTTTATCCACTTCATATAAAACACTAGCAATTCTGGCAGTCTGTTTTATCTTTGTTGAGGCAATTGAATCTTCAAGTTTTTCTCTTTGCTCTGATAGGCTTTCACCTTCATCTATGTAACCTAATGCGAGAAGACATTTGGATTTCCATTTCCAATTTTCCAACCGCAGTTGATTATCTGATCCCATTAAAAACTTGCTCTCACCTAAATTTAAATTTTTTAATGCATTGGAGTATTCCTTTTTCAAATAAAACAATCTACCCAATTTGTTATAAGCTTGTATTTCGGTTGTTCTTTCTCTTTGTTCTATAGCAGTCCTTAATTCGGCCTGAACATCTCGAATAATTTGATCATATTGTTTGGTATGAATATCTAGTAATGAAATATTAGTTTTTATAACATTTTTGAAGTGATCTTTATAACTCCGAGTACCAAATCCTTCTTTTGTGGCATTGGCATTTTCTAAAATTTTTAATGCGTTGTTAAAGTATACCTTAGCACTATCCTTATTCTGGCATTTGGAAAAGGATAACCCTATGTTATTCGATATACTTGCAGCGGCAAATGGTCTCTCTTCATCTTTAAGTTTTTTAAGACTTTTTTTAAAATAGATTATTGATTCCCTATAATCTTTTAAATTATAATATGCCAGTGCTATATGATTAAATTCTTCATGTGCATGGGAATCTTTTAGCTTTAATTTTCGGCCAACTTCAAATTGAATTGGTGCCAATTCAATATAACGCTTAATGAATCCAGTATCTTTATAGACTTCTCCTAGTTTTAAATAAACAAAGTGTTTATCTTGTAATGTCGCAAAATTATCAGACTTAACCATTTCATTAGCTAAAGTGGTGAAGGATTCAATATCTCGTGCATAACAATAGTAATCAATCAAAAAACGACGAGCGGAAGCCAATTGAGACTCAGTTCCATTTTTTAAAGCCCAATCAATCGCATCAGTGGCATAACTTAAAAATCTTTCAGGCATTCCATTCTCCTCAATTTCAGGACTAATTGGAAAAGGTCTAAACTCTTTGGCCAATTGCATGATTAAATTAAATCTTTCTTTTGCATCTACCAGTGGGCTATTTATTTTATCCTCTAAACTACTTGTTTGATTCAATTGAGAGTGGACAATTGATGTTTGAAAAAATAGAATTACAATAAAACAATAGATTTTTGATTTGAAGCGAATAAAGATATTGTTTGTTAGGTCCACGAAAGCTATTTTTTTTAAAAATATGAATTTTACCTTATTGATATTGAATTATATGTTCATTATTAGAAAATGGTGATTATGTATGATAAAATCTTTTATGTTTAATTTAAAAATAAAGATTTCATTTTGCTTTAATTGGGGTATAAAATAAAAAGGTTAAATATTTTAAATAACGTTTAGACAGAAAGTAACCTGAAATTAAAATTATAATAGGTATATTAAATATTTTTTAAAATTATTTAATTTTGGTAACTAAGAATTGATGTTTCATCATTGCTTCACCTAGAAATCAAGGGAATCTGGAAAATAAGGTAAATAAAGGCTTTAGCGATTTGGGTTTAATTCATTATAAAGATAACATAAGGCCATGTCCGCAATGACATGGCCTTTTTTGTTTTTAGTGCGAAAAAATGATTATTATTTCTTGATGATTTTTCTTATCAATTGTCCTTTAGGGTTTTCCAGTCTCAAGAAGTAAACTCCTGCTTGATAATTTTCAACATCTATCAGATTGGTTCCCATTT
Source organism: Winogradskyella aquimaris (assembly GCF_042676105.1). Lineage (NCBI taxonomy): Bacteria > Pseudomonadati > Bacteroidota > Flavobacteriia > Flavobacteriales > Flavobacteriaceae > Winogradskyella > Winogradskyella aquimaris. Next base: position 7,616 of record NZ_JBHTJQ010000015.1, read on the forward strand.
CTATTCTGCCCTGTTGAATTAGTTTTCCA